>NZ_SRIO01000021.1 GCF_004684205.1 Candidatus Macondimonas diazotrophica | reverse complement strand
GCCGTAGCGCGGATGGAACGGTTGGTAACCCGGCAGGCGCGGCTGCAGGATGAAGGTTTCGAAGAACCACGCCGTGTGCGCCAGATGCCACTTGGGCGGGCTGGTGTCGGGCATGGACTGGATCACCATGTCTTCGGCGGTGAGCGGTGTGGTCAAGGTCTCGGTTCTTCGGCGGATCTCGCCATACCGATGCTCCAGGTTGCCATGCGTCATGGGCGAGTCCTGTTCATTCGACGCGGTTCTCCGCAGCTGACCTCAGATCATCATGGGAGCGATTCATGACGCCGATGGTTCCCTCGGGATCCGCACGGCGGCATGGAATGACACCCACAGGGGACGAAATCCCCGCACATGGTGTCGCAAGCATGACGAAGCGCGCGCAGCTTTGCTACCCGGGTATGTCGACAGGGTCAAGGGCCGGCGTGATCGAGGTCCTGTGCCGGGCGCGCGATGGTGTCCAGAAAGCGATGGAATAGCGGGCGCAGCACATCCAGGGATGCCGCCAGCGTGTGGGTGTCATCGACCACCACCAATTCAGCGCGATGCTCGCGCGCGAAGCGGATGCCGACTTCCACGGGGATCACCGTATCACGCCAGCCGTGCACCACCGTGCAGCGCGGCGGGTGGACCGGCTCGGGCAGCGTATATCCGGCGAAGTACAGGGCCGGTGCCATGAGAAACAGGCCACGCGCCTGAAGTGCGCTGCACGCAGCAGCGCTGACGTATCCGCCCATGCTGCTGCCGGCAAGGACCAGCGGGCCGGATGGACGTGGTGCCAGCTCAAGTAGCTGGGCAACGCGCACGGCAGGATCCGTGCTCCCCGTGTAATCCGGGCTCATGACCGACCAGCCAGCAGATCGGGCAATTTGCGCCAGGGCCGTGATCTTGGTCCCCCAGGGGCCGCTGTCCCGGCCATGGGCGAATACCACCAGCTTTTCGGTCATCGGTTGCCTCTGTCGTTGATGCGGGTCGGGTGGGGCTGCGTCGGGTTGGTGCGACATCTTGACGCATATCATTCGTTCGCGTGACTGGGTACAATTTAACGGTCGGTTTGGAGAAAGGCTTACATTCTCTTCAGTGATTGAACGATTGCTCAAGTTATCGATCTAATATCTTGAACCGAACACGGGGGATACCCTGAACCAACAGTTTAACGCTATCGGAGGAGCGATAAGATTTATGAATGCGCTCAAAGCAACTTGGAAATACGGCCGGTTCTTTCTTTTTCCGGCGATGTCCCTGGTGGCCCTGATCCTATTCTTCGTGGGTGGGCCCGTCATCACGGCATTTGCCGTGTTCATGGCGGCGTTCATCTTTCTGGGCGACCTGTTCTTTGGCAAGGACGAGGGGACCTACACCTATAAGCAGGCGTGGATCTTCTATCCGCTGCAATACACCTCTCAGGTCGTCTGTGCCCTGACGGTGATGATGTTTGCCTGGCTGCTCGGTTACTATGCCACGGGCAACGACCCCTTCGGCTTTGGCGGATTCGTGCAGTCGCTGACCGGCTATGACCTGTTGGCCGCCAATGCCCAGAACACGATCTGGGAAATGCTGGGCGCCCTGGGTCTGGCGGCGATCGCAGCGACCAACGCGTCGATCATCGTCGGCCATGAACTGACCCATCGGACCGAGAACCCGGTGGCGGTGTTCATGGGTCGGTTGGGTGAGGCCTTCGGCATGTTCACGCTGTTCTCGATCCGCCATCCCTATGGCCATCATAATCTCGTGTGCACGCCGGCCGATCCGGCCACCAGCATCCGCGGCGAAAACTACTACCACTTCCTGGTGCGCTCGACCCTGGGCCAGTACAAGATGACTTGGGATCTGGAGAAGGAACGCCTGAACCGGATGGGTGAGAACCACCTCAGCTACAAGAATCGCGCGATTCGGGGTTGGTTGATGGAGGCGGCCGTCGCGGTGTTCTTCATGGCTGCCGCCGGGTTCGTCGGTCTGCTGGGCTACCTGGCCATCGGTTTCATTGCCCGCAACGCTCTGGAACTGGCCAATTACATGGAGCATCACGGTCTGGTCCGCGTGCCCACGGAACCCATGCATGTGCGTCACGCCTGGAACTGCAACAATCGGATGTCCAACTGGTTTCTGTGTGCCATCAACCGTCACGCCCATCACCATGCAGATGCCAGCGTGGAGTTTTGGAACCTGAAGCCGCTGGTGCACGAAGCACCACACGCGCCGGCCGGTTACACGACGACCTTCTTCTATGCCCTGATTCCACCGCTGTGGTTCAAGAAGATCAGCCCGCTGCTACTCGAATGGGATCGCAACATGGCTTCGGAGGCTGAGCGTCGTCTGGCCGCAGAGCAGAATGTGAAGAGTGGGGTGTCGTATCTGGAAAACGAGACCTATGGCTACAGTCGCGAAGAACTGCTGCGAGGCAGCCAGCCACCGCCGGATTGCAGCCTGCTGCCGGCCTAAGCGGCTACTGACCGCCCGGCCTCAGATGCCGGGTCGATAAGAAGCGGCACACCTGGATTCCAGGTGTGCCGATCTTTTTTGGTGTGCACCGAGAAACTTTGTGGAAACTCAGCTCAAAAAGCGCACTGCGCGCTGGAGATACCCATAAGCCTTGACGGGGTAGGGGCCGCGGATGAACTGGGCGGGGGAAAAGCGCTTGCTCTGGAATTGCACCGATTTTTTGTGGGAGAACTCCGTGAATCCCCAGAATCCATGGTAGGCCCCTGCGCCGCTGTCCCCTGTGCCGCCGAAGGGCATGTTGAAGTTGGCCAGATGCACAACGGTGTCGTTGACGCAGGCCCCGCCCGAGATGGTTTCGGCCATGACCCGTTCGGCTCGTCCTCGATCCTCATCGAAGTAATACAGCGCCAGCGGGCGCGGACGGTCCATAATGTAATCGAGGGCTTCGTTCAGGCTGTCCACCGCACGGATGGGCAATATCGGTCCGAAGATTTCTTCCTGCATGACGCGCATGTCGTCGGTGACGCCGGTGATGACGGTCGGCGCGATGACGCGTTTGCTTTCGGGGATGGCTTCGCCGGCCGGGTTGATTTCGTGCACTTGGGCGCCCTTGGCGCGCGCGTCTTCGATCATGGCCTGCAGGCGGTTGTAGTGGCGATCGTTGATGATCCAAGTGACGTCCGGGTTGTCGGCCAAAGTGGGATAGCGCTGGCTGACCGCCCGGGTCCAGGCCTCGAGGAAGGCCTGCTGGCGATGACGGGAAATCAGCACATAGTCGGGCGCGATACAAGTCTGCCCCGCATTGACCCCCTTGCCGAGCAGGATGCGGTTGGCTGCCTTGTCCAGGGGGTAGTCATCGGTAATGACGGTCGGTGACTTGCCGCCGAGTTCAAGCGTGACCGGCGTCAGATTGCGCGCCGCGGCCATCATTACGCGTCGGCCGATTTCGGTGTTGCCGGTGTACATCAGATGATCGAAGGGCAGGGCGGAGAAATCGATGGCGGCCTGCACATCTCCGGTGACTACCGTTACGTAGGACGCATCGAAGATTTCCCCCAGCATGCGCTTGAGCACCTCGGCCGTGCGCGGGGTCATGTCCGGCGGCTTGATCATGACATGGTTGCCGGCGGCGAGTGCGCCGATCAGCGGGGAAAGCACCAACATGACGGGGTAGTTCCAGGCGCCCATGATGCCGACGACGCCCTTGGGTTGATAGTAGATCCGCCCGCCGGGAAGGCCCGACAGCAGCGGCGGGCGCTTGGGCTTGGCCCAGCCCTTGATCTTGCCTTTCGTGAGGCGAATTTCGGCCAGCGCGCCCAACACTTCGCTGGCAATGGTCTCATGCGGTGAGCGGTGGCCGAAGTCGGCCTGCACGGCTCGCACCAATTCATCGGCGTGGGCACCGATGCTGCGCGCCAGGGCTTCCAGTGCGGCGACCCGCCGTGTGACATCCGGAAAACCCTGCTCGCGTAGGGCGCGACGCTGTCTGTCGAGAATCGGTTGATAAGGATTGGCCCGCGTTTGGACCTCCGTCAGTGGTGGCGGCCGGATCGCGGTGGGTTGGGGGGTGCTCATGAGGTCTCCTCCGCACAGTCGTTGTTGGATTCGGATTGGCAGGGATCGGCGCTCAGCCTCCGGTGAGGCGATGCCCTGTCTCTAGGGAATAGCAAGGAACCAACTGATTTTCCAGTATTTGACGCGTGTCTGATCTGCGGGCGGATTGCGTGTGAGCGGGCGAGATGATTCAGGTGGCCGGATCGCTCGGATGCCAGTGCCTGCAATCATCGGGCCGGTGTCAAGCGGCGCTCAATGGGGCGGATGAATGGTTGAGGTTGCGGTCTTGCGCGGCGACAGGCACATCTTCAACGGGTCACCGCGCCTTCACTGGCGCTGGAGACCAGTTTGGCGTATTTGGTCAGCACGGCGCCTGGCTTCGCAGTTTCCGCGGGTTGATGCCACTGGGCCTGTCGGCTGGCCAGATCGGCTTCACTTAGTTGAACGTCAAGGCGCTGATGGTCGATATCGATGGTGATGGAGTCGCTCTCCTGGAGCAGCGCAATGGGGCCACCGACGGCCGCTTCCGGGGTGATGTGGCCCACAACCAGGCTATGGGGATCGCTCGAGACGCGTCCATCGGTGATCAAGCCCACCTGATGGCCCAAACCGGTCGCGACGAGGATCGATGTGACGATCATGAGTGCACACATCCCCGGACCGCCTTGCGGGCCCTGACCACGAATGACGATGACATCGCCCGCATGGATTCGGTGGTCGAGAATCGCAGCCAGGGCTGCTTGCTCCGAATCGAAGATCCGCGCCGGTCCGGTGAGGCTGCGCGATGTGATACCCGCAATCCAGGCGACAGCGCCCCCGGGCGCGAGATTCCCCCGAAAAACGGCCACCGAACCTTCGGAGTGAACGGGATCGCGCCAAGGGCGAATGACAGCTTGTTGTGGGTCGGGTTCGCCGGGGATGATCGCGAGTGTTTCGGCCAGGGTCCGGCCGGAAATGGTGCGTGAGTCCCCATGCAGCAAACCATGATCGAGCAGCAAACGCAGGACCTGCGGAACCCCGCCCGCACGATGAAAATCGGTCGTCATGTATCGACCTGCCGGCTTGAGGTCACACAAAACCGGCACCTTGCGCCGAATCGCCTCGAAATCATCGATGCTCAGCGGCACCTCGGCAGCATGGGCAATGGCAAGCAGGTGCAGGACCGCATCGGTCGAGCCGCCGATCGCCATGACCAGCGCGATGGCATTCTCGAAAGCCTCACGGGTGAGCAGATCGCGCGGCCGGAGGTTCAGATCGATCGCCCGCATCAAGGCCCGGGCGGAGGCGCCCGCGTTGTCCGCCGTTTCAGCGTCTTCGGCCGCCCCGGTCGAGGAGCGCGCCAGACTCATCCCGAGCGCTTCGGCTGCGGCCGCCATGGTGTTGGCGGCGGACATCCCGCCACCGGCGCCGGGGCAGGCATGGCGTTCGATGTCCAGCAATGTGTGCAAATCGATCCTTTGGGCACCGTAGGCGCCGACGGCTTCGATGGCACTGACGATACTCAGGTCACGACCATGAAGGTGGCCCGGCTTCATGGTCCCGCCATGGACGAAGACCGCAGGGATGTTGAGGCGGGCGATCGCCATCAGGGCGCCTGGGATGTCGTTGTCACCGGCGCCGATGGCCAGCAGCCCATCCATGAGCTGGCCATCGCAGACTGTTTCGATGGAATCGGCAACGACCTCGCGTGACACCAGCGCGTAGCGCGCCCCCGGGGTCCCCATGGAAACGCCGCCGGAAACGGCGATGGTTCCGAAGCGTTGCGGCATGGCCCCGGCCTCGCGAAGCGCCCAGTCTGCGCGCGCGGCGAGTGTGTTCAGGCCCATGTTGCATGGGGCCGTTGTGTTGAAGCCGTTGGCAATGCCCACCACGGGCTTGTCGAAGTCAGTATCCGTAAAGCCGGTTGCGCGGAACAAGGCCCGGTTCGGGGTGCGCTGTGGTCCTTGGGTCAGGTGATGACTGCGTGCATTGCGGGCCATGGGGCGTTCTCCTGTACCAGACCGGATGGGACGGCCGTGATTCCGGAAGGGCAGACGAATCCAGCGAGGCGAAGGCTGATGGTTGAACGGTGACGGGTTTGCTACGCTGGCTGCTCTGAATGGGTTCGCTCAGTTGAGTTGCGCTGGATTTGATGGGTCCTCGATGACGGGTTTGTTTTCCTCCTGCTGGCTGAGGTCGGATCTGGCCGATGCCGTTACCACGCAATTGCCCGAACTCCCGGCGCCCGCTGAAGGCTTTCCGTGGACATGGTGGCAGGCCGTCGCGGCCAACGGCTTGATCAGGATCAGTTCGCCGGTTTCGACAGACGCCGACGGCGGCGATGCGCTTTCACTTTCGGCGCTGGCGGAGCGGCTCGGGCGTGCGAATTGGCCGGCCGGACCGGCGCTTGCCGTGTTGTTCGAAGCGTGGGTGGCCGGCCATTATTTCGCGGTCGCCGATGGCGACCCGGAACGGACCGCGGTGCGCGATGCGCTGATTCAGGGCCGGCAACTGGTGGCGGTCGCCACGTCAGAACCCGGGGTCGGGGCCAACCCCAAGTATCTGTCCACTCATGCCGGCCGAATCGGCGATACGTGGCGATTGTCCGGGGTCAAGTCACCGGTGACCCATGGCGCGGAAGCTGCCGTCTTTCTGGTCCTGGCGGTCACGGCGCGCCACGCTGGCCGGCAACAATTTTCCCTCTTCGCGGTGCCGCGCGCGGCTGCGGGTGTGACCGTGGAAAACGTGACCGCCCCGGTTTCACTGTGGCCGGCCAGTCATGCCCGTGTGCACTTTTCCGAAGTGATGCTGCCGGCCTCGGCCCTGCTGGGGGCGGAAGGCAGCGCGTTGACGGAATGGGCCAAACCGTTTCGCTTGGGTGAGCAAGCCTTCCTCCTGGCGTATGCCCTGGGATTGGCCGGCCGGCTGGGCGATGCCATTGCCGCGAGCGGCAAGGTGGTGGCCGGGGAACTGGGGCAGGCCATGGCACCGGTCGCGGCGCTGGCGGCGACGCTGAGTCATCTTGCTGCGTGTCCGGCTTCGGATGGGCGGCATGAGGCCATGCTCACCGGAGCTTTGGGGCAGCTCAAGATCGCGCAGGCGGGTCTGGTCTCTCTGGCGCGACAGGCCGGTCTGGCGCCCGGCGACGTCAGTGCGCTGCAACACGTCAGTTTTTTTCTGCTGCGGGGTGAATCCCGTGGCCACGACCGATTGGGCCGTCAACTGCTCGATCAGACCATGACACAGGGAGTGTGAACGCGTGAGTTTGGAACGTTTCGCCAGCGTCGACGCCATCGTCGAGGATTTTGCCGCGATGGACTATATCTGCAGTCGTCGCATCGCGACCTGTCTGTTCGTGGCGCATCATCTGGGCCGTCCCATCCTGGTCGAAGGCCCCGCGGGAGTCGGCAAGACCGAGCTGGCCAAGACCGTGGCGCGCTATCTGGAGCAGCCGCTGGTGCGTCTGCAGTGCTATGAAGGGCTCGACGAATCCAAGGCGATCTATGAATGGAAATACGGCAAGCAGTTGCTCTATATCCAGTTGCTGAAAGAGAAACTGCACGAGGTGATGGGCGACGCCGTGACGCTGGAGGCGGCGACCGCCCGCCTGCATGCGCATGAGGATGTGTTCTTCTCCGAGCACTTTCTCGAACCCCGTCCGCTGCTGAAGGCTTTGCAGGAACCCGAGGGCTGCGTCCTGCTGGTCGACGAGGTGGACAAGTCGGATCAGGAATTCGAGGCACTGCTGCTCGAGATTCTGTCGGATTTCCAGGTCACGGTGCCCGAAATCGGGACCATTGCCGCGCAGCATCGCCCGTTCGTGCTGCTCACCAGCAACAACACCCGCGAGATGAGCGATGCGCTCAAGCGTCGCTGTCTGCATCTGTACATTCCCTATCCCGACGCAGCACTGGAACGGCGCATCGTGGGCGTGCGCGTGCCGGGGATCGACGAGGCGCTGCGCGATCAGTTGGTTGCCTTCATTCAGCGCATCCGCCAAGTCGATCTCAAGAAACATCCGTCGGTCAGCGAGACGGTGGACTGGGCACGTGTGCTGGTGCTGATGCATGCCGACGCGCTGGAGGAAAGCCTGGTGCGCGAAACCTTGAGCGTGTTCCTGAAGTTCGAGGAGGACATTCGCCGTGTCGAACAGGAGATGACAACGCTGCTTCATGAGTCCCGCACCGTCGTGACGGGCTGAGCTGATGGATCGGGTACTGGCCGATTTCATCCAGGCGGTACGTGGCGCACAGGTGCGGGTATCCGTCGCCGAGGCCCTGGAGGCGCACGAGGTGGTGCGGGTGCTGGGCTACGGTGACCGCGAGGTGCTGCGCGAAGGTCTGGGCGTGACGCTGGCCAAGACCGTGGACGAAAAGGCGCGATTCTTTGCGGCCTTCGATCGTTACTTCACGGCGGAGGCCTTCGCCGATGCGGATCATCAGGACTATCTGGCGACCGACGAGGGAGCAATCGCCCCCGAGAGCGAAAGCGAGGCATCGACACTGGTCGAGCAGCTCTTGCGCGGCGATCGCGCCGGGCTGATGTCGAGCCTGCGCGAGGCGGTGCGCGAGGTGGGGGTGAGCGAGATGACGCTGTTCACCCAGCGTGGGGTGGTCATGCAGAGGCTCACCGCCCGTATGGGACTCGATCGACTCGATCAGGAACTGGCGCAGCTCGAGCGCAGCGGGCAGGGCAGCTCGGATCGTGCCCGCCGGCTGCGCGAGGGGCGGGCCTACCTGATCGATCAGATGAAGACCTTCGTTCAGCAACAGGTGGCCCTGTATACCGGCGCTTCGGGCGAGGCCTTGCGCGAACAGGCATTGTCGGAGCGGCGGCTCAACAAGCTGGAAGAAGACGACATCGCCCGCATGACCGAACTGACCCAGCGTCTGGCGCGGCGTCTGGCGCGCCAGCATGCACGCCGAGCGCGCCGAGCCCGGCGTGGCCAGCTCGATGTCCGCCGCACCCTGCGCCGCAACATGGGCTTCGATGGTGAGCTGTTCAACATCCATTGGCGGCGCATCCGCGTCGATCGACCGCGTGTGGTGGTGATCTGCGATGTGAGTCGCTCGGTCTCCGATTACACGCGCTTTTTGCTGCTGTTCCTGCATTCCCTGAGCGAGGTGATGGATCGCATCCGCAGCTTCACGTTCTGCGCCGATGTGGTGGAAGTCACCGACATCTTCGATGAACAACCGGTGGCGACCGCGCTGGAGGCCGCGCAGGCGGCAGCGCCCGTCGGTCCGACTGACTACGGGCGCACGCTCGCGCATCTGGTGGAGCGACATCTGGATGCCTTCACGCCACGCACGACCGTTCTGTTCCTCGGTGATGCGCGCAACAATCTGGGCGATCCGCGCGCCGATCTGCTCAAGCTCATCGGTCAGCGCAGTCGCCATCTGATCTGGCTCAATCCGGAGCCATTCGTGACCTGGAACACTGGTGACTCGATCATTGCAACCTACCAGCCGCTGTGCCATGTGGTGCGCGAATGCGCCACCCTCAAGCAGCTGGAAGAGGCTGTCAATCAGATGCTGCGTCTGACGACGCGGGCCGTCTGAGCTTGAGGGACGGGGCGCTGCTCCCTAGAATCGCCCTCTCGTGTGCCGGCGTAGCGTTCCGGCGAGCCCTTCCCTTTCCGTCGGATGATGCCGTTGCGCCCGATCAAACAGGCTTTTCACGATCGCTACATGGCCCTGGCGCTGGTGCAGATGGGGCTGAGTGCGCTCGCCGTTCTTGCGGCGACCGCCTTGCGTTTCATTCATGTCGGCCGGCCCGGCGTGGAGAGCATTGCCCCGCTGGCACCCAAGGTAGCCGCATTCTCGCTGGTGCTAGTGACGACGATGTACGCCTTGGGCATGTATCAGCGTTTCGCGCTGATGCGGACAGAGGAAATGGCGGTTCGGGTGGTGGCGGCTTGCGGCCTGACCTGGGCGGGTCTGGCGCTGTTGTACTACCTGTTGCCTGGTCTGTATCTGGGACGCGGCATCATGGCGCTGACCTTGCTGTTCGTCGCGCCCGCGCTGCTTACCACGCAGATCCTGTTTCAGCGCTGGGGGGAAGCCGCACTGATCAAGCCGCGGGTATTGGTGCTGGGCGCCGGACAGCGGGCCGCGGATCTGTTCGCCCGCTTGGGGAAACCGCGCGGATCGCGGCTGGTTGGGTTCATGCCGCTATCCGCCGATCAACTGGCCGAAACGCTGCCCGGGCCGATCGTGCGCGTTGCCACGAATCGACTGGATGAATTGGCGCGCCGGCTGCGGGTGGATGAAATCGTCGTGGCACCCGATGAACGACGCGGTTTGCTCCCGTTGCAGGCATTGCTGGAATGCCGTGCTTTGGGAATTCGGGTAACCGACGCGATCGGTTTTGCCGAGCGGGAGACCGGCAAGGTGTTTCTGGATCTGCTCCAGCCGGCAGCGCTGGTATACACCACAGGTGGATTCGGCAGCGCACTCTATCCTTACGGCAAGCGGGTGTTCGATACAGTGGCGGCGATGCTGTTGTTAGGTCTGGTGGCCCCGTTCATGGTGTTGGCCGCGCTGGCGATTCGCGTGGAAGACGGGTTGGATGCACCCGTGTTCTATCGACAGATCCGCACGGGAAGGGGGGGGCACGCCTTTTCGATCTGGAAATTTCGCAGCATGAGCGTGGATGCCGAGCGGAGCGGTGTGCCCGTCTGGGCGCAACGCGACGATCCGCGTGTTACCCGTGTCGGGCGTATCCTGCGCAAATATCGCATTGACGAATTGCCGCAGCTGTTCAATGTCCTGCGCGGGGAAATGAGTCTGGTCGGGCCGCGGCCGGAACGCCCGGAGTTCGTTGCCGAGTTGGCCCGCAACATTCCGTTCTATGATGTGCGCCACCGCATCGCGCCGGGCCTGACCGGGTGGGCCCAGCTCAACTACCGCTATGGTGATACCGAGGCCGATGCGCGGGAGAAGCTGCAATACGATCTCTACTATCTGAAACACCAAAGTCTGCTGTTCGATCTGATGATCTGCCTGCTAACCGTGGAAGTGGTGTTGTTCGGCAAGGGCGCACGGTGAGATACGGGGTCTTCGGATGCGTGAACGTTTCCTGACTTTCGGGGCGCCGCTCATCGGCGAGGCTGAAATTGACGAGGTGGTGGACAGCCTGCGTAGCGGCTGGCTGGGAACGGGGCCCAAGGTGGCCCGCTTCGAGCGCGATTTCGCTGCCTACAAGGGCGTCGAGCAAGCAGTGGCGGTCAACTCCTGTACTGCAGCCCTGCATCTGAGTCTGCTCGCGGCGGGTCTGGCGCCGGGTGATGAGGTCATCACGACGCCACTAACCTTCTGCGCGACGGTCAATGCGATCCTCCATGCCGGTGCGACACCCGTGCTCGCCGATGTGGATCCCGTGACCTTCAACCTCGATCCGGCCGCGGTGGCGGCGCGCATCACCCCGCGCACGCGCGCCGTCCTGCCGGTGCATTTTGCGGGCCGTCCCTGCGATATGGGCGCCTTGATGGCCTTGGCGGAGCATCATGACCTGCGAGTGATCGAGGACTGCGCTCATGCCATCGAAAGCCGCTATGACGGCCGCCCGGTTGGGACCATCGGCGATTTCGGCTGTTTCAGCTTTTATGTGACCAAGAACGTAGTCACCGGCGAGGGCGGCATGATTCTCACGCGGCGGACCGAGGATGCGGCGCGCCTCAAGACGCTCGCGCTGCATGGCATGAGCCACGATGCCTGGCGGCGCTTTTCGGACAGCGGCTATCGCCACTATCAGGTGGTCGAATGTGGGTTCAAATACAACATGATGGATCTGCAGGCGGCGATCGGGCTGCATCAGCTGGCGCGGGTAGAGGCATCCTGGCAGCGCCGCCGCGCCATCTGGGCGCGCTATCAAGCTGCTTTTGCCGATTTGCCGGTGATCCGGCCGGCGGAGCCTGATCCCCAGACCCGGCATGCCCATCATCTCTACACCCTGCTCATCGACGAGGCGCGCTGCGGCCGGACGCGCGACAACTTTCTCGACGACATGACGGCGCAGCGCGTCGGCGTAGGCGTGCATTACCTCAGCCTGCCCGAGCACCCTTATTATCAGAATCGGCTGGGTTGGCGGCCTGAGGACACGCCCGAGGCCATGCGTATCGGCCGGCAGACAGTCAGTCTGCCGCTGTCGCCGGCGTTGACCGATGCGGATGTTGACGACGTCATCCAAGCGGTCCGTTCGGATATCGCGCGATGAAAGCGTGGTTGTTGCGTCAGTTGCCTTCGGCTTGGCGGCAGGCGGCGCGCGCCCGCGTCAATGCTTGGCGGCGCGACCGCAAGGCGCCGCGCATGCTGCGCGGTTACGCTGATGCCACGGGCCAGTGGCGGGCTTGGGTGCGCATGAGTGATACCGCGGTAATCCAATGTCCTGAACAGGTCATCCTCGAGGATCGCTGTTTCGTCTGGCATTACACCATTCTGGACGGGACCGGCGGGCTCGAAATCGGTGAAGGTAGCCATATCGGGGCCTGGGTGGGAATTTTCACCCACAGTTCCCATCTCTCGATGCGCATCTATGGGCGCCATTATCTTGATGTCCCGCAGAATCAACGGGTCGGCTTCCGAACCGCGCCGGTGCGGATCGGCCGTTTCGTGGGAATCGGGGCGGGCAGTTTGATCATGCCGGGGGTGACGATTGGCGATGGCGCGGCAATCGCGGCGGGTTCCATCGTGCAGAGCGATATTCCACCGCACGTGCTGGCAGGCGGCAATCCAGCCCGTGTCATCCGCAACATGCGCCGGTTCGACCAGCGCATGTTGCGTGAGCATCCCGAGCTGCTGCCCTGGTATGAGGAATGGCAGCAGGATGCCGGGGGTCGGACCGCCGCGAATGCGGCGTCCGAAACAGGCTCGCCCGTCCGGCATGAATGACCGACTCGCCGGGTCCGGTGCCCTGCTGGCCCATGGACACGCCTGGTTTGGCTCATTTCCCTTCAAGTTCGGGTGCCGGGACGAAGGTATAGCGCTTGTGCACGTTGGTCAGGTCGCTTTTCGGGAATTGGGCAAAAAGCTCGACATTCAGGGTTCGTCGGCTGCCTGGGGTCAGGATCAGGATACCCTTGGCATTGGCATCACCGAAGTACGCGCCCACGGCATTGGCTTCCTTTTCGAGATCTGCGCGTTCATGCGGGGCGAACGCCATGGCTTCCACACCACCCCAATAGCAATCGTTCTTCTGACAGCGACCATAGGCACGAACCATGGGTTTGCCACGTTCGACCTTAACTTGAAGAAACTTGACCAACCCTCGGGCATCCTGGTTTTTCCAGTAACCCAGAAAATCCTCGGCGCTGGCATGAGCCAGGGACGCAGCGAGGAACAGCAAGGTGCCGAGGAGTACGCGCAATCGGGACATGATGGAGCCTCCAAGTGGAATGGACGGATCGGGACAAAGCATGACGTCTGCCCCGCTGGCCGAAAATGCGGGCTTGGGCGACTTGACTCGTTGTTGCTTCAGGTAAGCCTAGCAGCCGGTGCACTGGGGAGCCACCTGTCGCATCCAAGCAACTTGACACCGGCTCATTGGCCGGACCGATATGGCTGAGGGGCTGCGTCGACAGGCGCTGTCGGGAACACGCTGGACCGCACTCGCCGCAGCGGTGGGCAATGTGCTGCAACTGATTCAGGTGGCCGTTCTGGCGCGCCTGCTGGATCCGGCGGATTTCGGGCTCATGGCTCTGGTCATGGTGGTGCTGGCGTTTGTACAGAGCTATGCCGATCTGGGGCTGTCTCAGGCGTTGATTGCGCGTGGATCGGTGGCGCCGCGCCGGTTCGCGGCCTTTTACTGGCTCAATGTGATTTCGGGATGCGGTTTGTTTACCGCAGTGTGCGTATTTTCACCTGTTCTGGCCCACCTTCTGGGCAATCCAGCGCTCGCGCCGTTGCTGCCCTGGGCAGGCGCTTCGCTGCTGATCCTGCCCCTGGGACAGGGATTTCAGACCCTGCTGCAGAAAGAACTGCACTTCAAGCCCATCGCAATGGCCGAGATGGCAGGCAGCGTGGCAGGGGTGTCTGTGGCCATTGCCACGGCCGCGGCCGGGGCTGGTGTCTACGCACTGATCTGGGGTCAGCTGGCCAACGCAATGGTCCGCACCGTACCGATTGCCGTTCGAGGATGGCAGGATCACGCGCCGCTGAGCCGGTTTTCCTGGCGTGATCTGCATGGCGATCTCCGATTCGGGGTATTTCAGATGGGCGAGCGGACTCTGGCCTTGATCAATACCCGGATCGATCAGCTGCTGGTCGGTGCGCTGCTTGGGGTTGAAGCGTTGGGGTACTACCATCTGGCCTGGCAGATGACCCTGCAGCCGCTGGCGCGCCTCAACCCGGTGGTGATGCGAGTGGCGTTCCCGTTGTTCGCGCGGATCCAGGGAGATCGCCGCCGATTGCAACATGGCTACTTTCAGGCTCAGCGTCTCTTGGGAGCCGTAAACTTTCCGTTGTTCATCGCCCTTGCGATACTGGCGCCTGTGTTCGTGCCAGCGGTATTCGGCGAGCGATGGACGCCATCGGTCGGGCTGGTGCAACTGCTGGCGGGTGTTGCTGTGTTCCGTACCATTGGGAATCCTGCGGGTGCCTTGCTGTTGTCGCAGGGACGCGCCGGCCGGGGGTTTTCCGCGAATCTCGCCATCACGCTCCTGCAGCTGCCGGCAATTGCCTTGGGGGCCTCCCTCGGCGCAGCCATGGGCGTGGCTGCTGCCTTGCTGGCGCTTCAGTCTGCGTTTTTCGCAGTGGCCTACGCGGCGCTGATTCGACCGGTTCTGGGGCCCTGTGCAGTGGGATACTTCGTCAATCTTGGGCGACCCCTGTCTGCCGCCACGATCATGGCAGCGATAATGGCCCTGTTGTCGCTTCCGGTTGGGTGGAGTCCATTCGCGGTAATGGGTGTTTCGATGGTACTCGGAGGATTGGCTTACTTGCTCGCCGGCTACGCATTCCTGCCGGAGGAATGGACCTTGGCGAAACGATGGCTGGGCCTGCGTGATCATGACAGGCAGATCTGATATGCGGGTGCTGCATCGCCTTCCTGTCTGGCTGCCACAGACCCAGACTTGGCTTGATCGGCAGATTCGTGCATTGCCGAGTGGCATCCGCCAGCGAATCATTGCCGATACGACCGAAAACCGGACGCAGTTCGCGGTCGAAGACTTGTGGGTATTCGAGCAGGCTGGCAGGTCGCGCAGGTTGTGGGACAAGATGCTGAAGCGCCTGGGGTTGCGAACCGAGTTCGGCTTTGTCGAAACGATTGCGCGCCGGTTCGATCCCGATGTGGTGCACAGCCACTTTGGTCACGTCGGTTGGGGCATGGGCCGCATGCCACAGCGATTGGGCGCGACGCATGTCGTGAGCTTCTATGGGTTCGACGTCAATATGTTGCCGCAGCGCGACCAGCGCTGGCGCGCCCGCTATCGCGAGCTGTTCGCGCGCGTCGATCAGGTGTTATGCGAAGGCCCGCATATGGCTGCCTGCCTGCAGCAGTTGGGGTGTTCCCCCGAGCGTTGCCGGACTCATGCGCTTGGCGTCGATATGTCGGCCATTGCGTTTCGGCCGCGCCGGTTGTCCGGTGGGGAACCCCTGCGGGTTCTGATGGCGGCGAGTTTTCGGGAAAAGAAGGGATTTCCAGACGGCTTGGCGGCCCTGGCCCGAGTTCGCCGTCACTATCCAGTGGCGCTCACGCTCATCGGGGATGCCGGTGGCGATGCCGCGAGCCAAGCCGAGAAAGCTCGTATTCTCGAAGCGCTGACGCAGACCGGCCTGGCGCCGCATACCCGCATGCTGGGCTTTCAACCGCCCGAGGTGCTTTGGCGGGAAGCCTATGCCCACCATCTGTTCCTGGCGCCGAGCCGGACCGCCGCCGATGGCGATACCGAAGGGGGCGCGCCGATTGTATTGCTGGAAATGGTGGCCAGCGGCATGCCCGCGGTGGCGACCCTGCATTGTGACATTCCTCACGTTCTGCCAAAGAGCTGGCACACGCGTTTGGCACCGGAGGGAAACCCTGATGCGCTCGCCATGGCGATCGAGGATTGGATTGCGCAATCGTCGTGGGACGACTGGCTCCTTCAGGGTCGAGCCCATCTTGCGCGCGGGTTCGATGCAGCGCAGCAGGGTCAAGCACTGGCGAAGGTTTACGCAGACCTCTTGCATCGGAAAGCGTGAGGCGCGGGTCGATGGGTGGTGACCCGGCATACCTGCCGGCGCCGCTGATTAGGGGACCAGCCAGCGCCGGTCAAGTGCACTCATGACCCGGTTTGGATAGAAATCCCGCCCAAGGCTGCCGTTATAACGGGCCAGGGCGCGCGACAGGTTGCCCCGCTCCTTATCGAGATAGTGTTTGAGGATGGTGCAGCCGAAGCGCAGATTCGTCGGGATGTGGAACAGATTGTCTGCTGGACGGCCGATCTCGTGCAGCCAGAAGGGCATCACCTGCATCAGACCGAGGGCGCCTGCACTGGAAATCGCATAAGGGTCGAAATTGCTTTCCACCTCAATGACCGCCAATACCAGTTCCGGTGACAGCTGCGCCCGTGTGGCCTCGCGATGTACGTAGCGCAGCAGCGCGACGCGCTGAACGGGGTCGGGGATTCGGTGCTCCAGGCGACCTGACATGTCCGTTAACCAGACTTCCGCGTCGTAGCGATCCTCGAAGCTTTCGCTGATTTCGACTGCGGTCATGAGCACCGCGCGCAGTTCCGGGTCCGGCGCTTCAGCCGCGGGATTCGCGGTTGCGGTTGCGGTCAGCAGGGCGGCTGAAAGAACTAGGGTTCGGATCGCGCGCAGTGTCCGGGCCATCAGGATCGATCCTGTGGCTCGAGGGCATCGCGCAGCAGGGCAAGAATGTCCTCTCGGCCGATGAGCTGGGATTCCGGAGCATGACGCGCTTGGTACTCCACCTGATGATGCCCGAGCGTGCGTTCGCTGATGACGATGCGATGCGGGATGCCGATCAGTTCCAGGTCGGCGAACATCACTCCGGGGCGAAGGTTGCGATCATCCAGAAGCACGCGGATGCCCGCGGCCTGCAGTTCGGCATACAGGGCATCGGTCGCGTCGCGTACGGTCGCCGATTTGGCGTAGTGCATCGGCGCCAGGGCGACGTCGAACGGCGCTAGCGCCTGGGGCCAGCAGATCCCCCGCTCGTCGTGATTCTGCTCGATGGCTGCGGCCACGACGCGGGAGACACCGATGCCGTAACAACCCATGATCACGGTTCGATTCTGGCCAGCGTCGTCCAGCACCTGGGCATTGAGCGCAGCACTGTATTTGGTGCCAAGCTGGAAAATGTGACCGACTTCGATTCCGCGTGCGATTTCGAGCGTCCCCTCATCCTCGGGACTGGGATCGCCCACGGTGACCTCGCGCAGATCGGCACAGGTGGGTTCGGGCAGATCGCGCCCCCAATTCACGTGTGCCCATGCATTTCCGGTACCTGGGTCGATCCACGTAAAATCGCCGAGGACGGCTGCCGCATGATCGACGATGAGGTTCATGCCCGCGTGGGGCGCATGACCCTTGAGGGCCGCCAGCGCATCGGCCGCGACGGGCTTCAGCGGGATGGCCAGTTGGGGAAGTTTTTCCGCCTTGATCGCATTCAACCGATGTTCCTCGCGCAAGACCAGACCGACCGGCGTGCCGTCATTTCCCATCATCCAGCTCACGGTGACCCGGCTCTCCGTGGCATCGTCCAGAGCGATCTGGGTCATTGGCTGTCCGGGCACGGGACGCGCATCTTTCGGCGGCAGTGCCGCAGCCAACTCGATGTTCGCGGCATAGTCGCTGCCGTTCGAGAACACGATGGCGTCCTCCCCAGACTCGGCCAGCACGTGGAATTCATGGGAAAAGCTGCCGCCGATGCTTCCTGAATCGGCACGGACGGCCCGGAAGTTGAGGCCAAGGCGGGTGAAGATGCGGGTATAGGTCTCGTACATGACCTGATAGGTGCGATCCAGGCAGTCTTTGTCCAGATGGAAGGAATAGGCATCCTTCATCAGGAATTCACGCGCGCGCATGATGCCGAAACGCGGCCGGATTTCATCGCGGAACTTGGTCTGGATCTGATAGAAGTTGACCGGCAGCTGGCGGTGGCTGTGAATCTCCCGGCGGAATAGATCGGTGATCACTTCTTCGTGGGTCGGTCCCAGGCAGAACGGACGCTGGTGACGATCGGTAAAGCGCAACAGCTCGGGGCCGTACTGCTCCCAGCGCGCGGATTCCTGCCACAGCTCGGCAGGCTGGACCACGGGCATCAGCAGCTCCAGGGCACCGCTGCGATCCATTTCCTCGCGCACGATCTGTTCGACGCGCCGCAGCACGCGCAGACCCAGTGGCAACCACGTATAGAGACCGGAGGCCAGCTGGCGGATCATGCCAGCGCGGAGCATCAGTTGATGGCTCACGGTTTCGGCACCTGCCGGGATTTCACGGGTGGTCGAGAGATGGAATGCTGATGCGCGCATTTTCGAGAGTCTCCTGAAGAAGCGGGTGACCGATCCGGGCGAGGGCCAAACGCACAATTTGACTTGATTTCCAAGGGGGGGACAAGTATTTTTGGCAGTTCACCCTTCTGCAGGGGGTGCTAGCCACATGGCGCCAGCAGGCGTCTTTTTTCGTTTGCGGCATAGCGATTGAACGTATGCCGGTTGCGGTGGAAGGCCCATTCGGGTCAGGAGCAGCGAGCGTGGAATTGTCCGGTTCGGAAATCGTCGTCGAAAGCCTCAAGCGCGAGGCGGTGGAATATGTTTTTGGTTATCCCGGTGGGGCGGTTCTGCCGCTCTACGATGCGCTCAATCTGCAGGATGTCGTCAAGCATATTCTGGTACGCCACGAACAGGGCGCGACCCATGCAGCGGATGGCTACGCGCGCGCGACCGGCCGTCCTGGCGTGGTGCTGGTCACCTCCGGCCCAGGCGTGACCAATGCCGTAACCGGGATTGCGACGGCCTACATGGATTCCATCCCGATGGTCATCTTGACCGGCCAGGTGCCGACCGGGGTGATCGGTTCGGATGCTTTCCAGGAAGTCGACTCGGTGGGCATTACCCGTCCCTGCGTGAAACACAACTTTCTGGTGAAAGATGTCGCCGATCTCGCGGCGACCATCAAGAAGGCATTCTACATTGCCACCAGCGGCCGCCCGGGTCCGGTGGTGGTGGACATCCCCAAGGACGTGCTCATCGCGCGCAGTGAATTCAGTTATCCCGAGCGGGTGGACATGCGTTCCTACCGTCCGGTCGACAAGGGTCATCCGGGCCAGATCCGCAAGGCGCTGGAGCTGATGCTGTCCGCCAAACGCCCCATGATCTATTCCGGCGGCGGGGTGGTGCTCGACGGTGCGGCGGAGGTGTTCACCCAAGTCTGCCGGCAACTGGGTTATCCGGTCACCAACACCCTCATGGGGCTGGGTGGGTATCCTGCAACCGATCGGCAGTTCGTGGGGATGCTGGGCATGCATGGCACCTACGAAGCCAATATGGCGATGCACCATTGCGACGTGCTGATCGCCATCGGTGCCCGTTTCGATGACCGGGTAACCGGCAACATCGAAAAATTCTGTCCCTACGCCAAGATCGTGCATGTGGACATCGATCCCGCGTCGATTTCCAAAACCGTGCGGGTGGACATCCCGATCGTCGGTTCTGTGCGGAACGTCTTGGGGCAGATGGTGGCCCTGCTCGAGGAAACGCGCGCTGCCGGACGCGGTCCCGATGCTCAGGCCCTGGGAGAATGGTGGCGGCAGATTGAGGAATGGCGCGCCACGGAATGTTTGGCTTACAAGGCCAATGATGAGCTGATCAAGCCGCAGTATGTGATCGAGCAGCTCTATGCGGCGACCGGTGGCGACGCCTACGTCACCTCCGATGTGGGCCAGCATCAGATGTGGGCTGCCCAATACTACAAATTCGACAAGCCGAATCGCTGGATCAACTCGGGCGGTCTCGGCACCATGGGCTTCGGTCTGCCTGCGGCCATCGGGGCGCAGTTGGCCTTTCCGAAGGAAACGGTGGCCTGTGTCACTGGCGAGGCCAGCTTCATCATGTGCATCCAGGAGCTGTCCACGGCGCTGCAATACGGCCTGCCGATCAAGATCGTGCTGTTGAACAACCGCTACATGGGCATGGTGCGCCAGTGGCAGGAGTTCTTCTACCAGAAACGCTACGCCATGTCCTATATGGAAGCACTGCCCGATTTCGTGGGTCTCGCCGAGGCATTCGGCCACGTTGGCCGGCGTATCGAGCGGCCGGGCGATGTGCGGGCGGCGCTGGACGAAGCGCTGGCGATGAAGGATCGGTTGGTGTTGCTCGATTTCGTGACCGATCAGACCGAGAATGTGTATCCCATGATCCCGGCCGGTGCCGGGCAGAACGAAATGATTCTGGTGTAAGCATGCGACATATCGTCTCTCTCCTGCTTGAAAACGAATCCGGTGCCTTGTCGCGCGTGGCCGGCCTGTTCTCCGCTCGTGCTTACAACATCCAATCGCTGACGGTGGCGCCGACGGAGGACCCCTCCCTCTCGCGCATGACCATCGTGACCTGGGGAAGCGATGAGGTGATCGAGCAGATCCTCAAGCAGCTCAACAAGCTGGTCGAGGTGGTCAAGGTAGTGTTGCTGACCGACGGCGATCACATCGAGCGTGAGCTGATGTTGGTCAAAACCTCAGCCAGGGGCGGCCTGCGGGAGGAGGTCACGCGACTGTGTGCGATCTTTCGCGGCCGCATCCTGGATGTCACCGAAAACACCTATACGGTCGAGGTGACCGGAAGCGGCAGCAAGTTGGACGCCTTTCTGCGAACCCTGGGGAACGACAATATTCTGGAAGTCGTTCGGACAGGTGTTTCCGGCGTGGCGCGTGGCGATACCGCGCTACGTCCCTGAAGGCGATCTTGTCGACGGCCCATATTCCCATACTATCTATCAAACAGGTTTATCCCATGATCAACGTGTACTACGACAAAGACGCCGATCTCTCCCTGATCAAGGCCCGCAAGGTAACCATTCTGGGCTATGGATCCCAAGGCCACGCGCATGCCAACAATCTCAAGGATTCGGGTGTCGATGTGGTAGTGGGGCTACGCCCTGGTTCGGCTTCGGCGGCCAAGGCCAAGCAGGCCGGCCTGGAAGTGGCTGATCTGGCCGATGCCGTTGCCAAGGCGGATGTGGTGATGGTTCTTGCCCCGGATGAACATCAGGCGACGCTGTATCGCGAGGTGATCGAGCCCAACATCCGGGAAGGTGCCGCCCTGGCGTTTGCCCATGGGTTCAACATCCACTTCCAGCAGATCGTGCCGCGCGCCGATCTCGACGTGATCATGATTGCGCCTAAGGGGCCGGGGCATCTGGTGCGCTCGACCTACACGCAGGGCGGCGGCGTGCCGAGTCTGATCGCCGTGCATCAGGATGCGAGCGGGCAGGCCAAGCAGATCGCGCTCGCCTATGCTAGTGCCAATGGCGGCGGCCGTGCCGGTATCATCGAGACTAACTTCCGCGAGGAAACCGAAACCGACCTATTCGGCGAACAGGCAGTGCTCTGCGGTGGGGCAACAGCGCTGGTTCAGGCTGGCTTCGAGACCTTGGTCGAGGCCGGTTATGCACCCGAGATGGCCTATTTCGAATGCCTGCACGAGCTGAAACTGATCGTCGATCTGATGTATGAGGGTGGCATCGCGAACATGCGCTACTCGATCTCCAATACGGCCGAGTACGGCGATATCACCCGAGGTCCACGGGTGATCAACGAACAATCCCGTCAGGCCATGCGCGAGATTCTCGCGGAGATCCAGCGCGGTGAATTCGCCCGTGAGTTCATTCTGGAGAATCAGGCTGGAAATGCGACGCTCAAAGCATCCCGGCGTCTTGCGGAAGAGCATCGCATCGAGCAGGTCGGCGCCCGACTGCGCGGCATGATGCCGTGGATCGCCAAGAACAAGCTGGTTGACAAGAGCCGGAACTGAGCAGTCCCGGAGCGGTATGCAAGCCGCATTGTGCGACGACTTCCCTGAGCAGGGACGACTGTGACGTGGTTTCATCTGCCCCAGGGCCGAGCGACTTTCAGGATTTCGGTCGCAGATAACGCGACCGAATCTGCCGTGACGGGTGACAGGAGCAGTCTCGATGCCTGACGTGGATGAATCCGCCCTGCCGTCTGCGCCGCAACAACCCCGACGGCCACGCCGCCGCGGAATCTATCTGCTGCCCAATCTGCTGACGACTGGAACGCTTTTCGGCGGGTTCTATGGCATTGTTGCGGCGATCGATGGGCTGTTTCTGCAGGCGGCGATGGCCGTTTTCCTGGCGGGCTTGCTCGACGGTCTGGATGGGCGGGTTGCACGACTGACCCATACACAGAGCGAATTCGGTCGCGAGTACGACAGCCTGGCGGACATGGTGAGTTTCGGGTTGGCGCCCAGTTTGATCGTCTATCTCTGGGCGCTGCGCGAACTGTCCCAGTTTGGCTGGCACTGGGGGCAGGTTGGCTGGCTCACCGCATTCATCTATGCCGTCGGTGCCGCGCTCCGGTTGGCTCGCTTCAATACCCAATCGACTGAGATCAGCCGACGCTACTTCGTCGGGCTGCCGAGCCCGTCGGCGGCTGCGGCGGTGACCGGCCTGGTGTGGGTCTGTGCCGATAGCGGAATCAGCGGAGTCACCATGAGCATCCCGGCGGCATTGGTCACGGCCAGTGCCGGTGCGCTCATGGTCAGCAATATCCGCTATTACAGCTTCAAGGACATCAAGCTCGCTGAGCGGGTGCCGTTTCGTTATCTACTGATCATGGTCGGCGGATTGGTTCTGATCGCATTCAATCCGCCGCTGATCTTGTTTCTCGGTTTTTTTGGCTACATGCTCGTCGGCGTTGCTCAGGCCGCGTGGCGCCGCCGCAGGAAGCGGGCCGTTCTCGATTGATGCTGGCGGGTCATCGTTAGCCGGCGCGTTCCAGCAGGCTTTGGAGAGTGAACATGGGATCCTCGATTCCCCATCTGATGATTTTCGACACTACGCTGCGGGATGGTGAACAAAGTCCGGGTGCGTCGATGACCCGTGAGGAGAAGTTGCGCATCGCGAGCGCGTTGGAACGCTTGCGTGTGGATGTCATCGAGGCGGGTTTTCCGATTGCCAGTCCGGATGACTTCGCTGCGGTGCGTGCGGTTGCCGAGACGGTGCGCGAGAGTATCGTCTGCGCGCTGGCCCGTGCCAAGGGTGAAGATATCGATCGGGCGGCCGAAGCGTTGAGGCCCGCTGCCCGTGGTCGTATCCATACGTTCATCGCGACATCGCCGATCCATATGGAGCGCAAACTCGGTTTGCAGCCCGACGAGGTAGTGGAGCAGGCCGTATGGGCCGTGCGTCATGCCCGTCAGTATACGGATGATGTGGAGTTTTCTCCGGAAGATGCCGGGCGTTCGGAACCTGACTTCCTGTGTCGCATCGTGGAGGCCGTGATCAAGGCGGGCGCTCGCACCATCAACATTCCCGATACCGTCGGCTATAACGTTCCCGAGCAGTTCGGCGCGCTCATCGGGCGTCTGATCGAACGGGTTCCCAATAGTGACAAGGCGATTTTTTCCGTTCACTGCCATAACGACCTGGGGCTGGCGGTTGCCAATTCCCTTGCGGCGGTTACCCAGGGCGCGCGACAGGTGGAGTGCACGCTGAATGGCCTGGGCGAGCGCGCTGGCAATGCAGCGCTGGAGGAAATCGTGATGGCGCTGCGGACGCGGCGCGACTTTTATGACCTGGAGCTTGCAATCGACACGACTCAGATCGTGCCCTGTTCCCGGCTGGTCTCGACAATCACGGGTTTCCCTGTGCAGCCCAACAAGGCGATAGTGGGTGCCAACGCCTTTGCACACGAATCCGGTATCCATCAGGACGGCGTCCTCAAAAGCCGCGAAACCTATGAAATCATGCGCGCCCAAGATGTCGGCTGGGATACCAATCGGCTCGTTCTGGGCAAGCATTCCGGCCGAAATGCCTTTCGCACTCGCCTGAGCGAACTGGGTGTGGTTCTGGAGAGCGAGTCGGAAGTCAATGAGGCGTTTCAGCGTTTCAAGATTCTGGCGGATAGAAAGCACGAGATCTTTGACGATGATCTGCTGGCCTTGGTGACCGATGTCGAATGGAGCAGCGCCAACGAACACCTACAGTTGGTTTCGCTCAAGGTTTGTTCCGAGACCGGAGAGTTGCCATCGGCTGAGGTGACCTTGCGCATCGACGGTGCAGAGCGCCGGGTGGTGGCCACGGGTGCCGGCCCGGTCGACGCGGTTTTCAAGGCGATCATCAAGGGCTGCGATGCGACCGCAACACTCTTGCTCTATTCGGTCAATGCCATCACCTCGGGAACCGATGCCCAAGGGGACGTGACGGTGCGATTGGCGGATGGTGCGCATATCGTCAATGGACAGGGTGCGGATGTGGACATCATCGTCGCCTCGGCCAAAGCCTATCTCAATGCCTTGAACAAGCTCAAGGCGCCGATGGATCGGGCCCATCCCCAGCATGGGGGAATCTGAGGCGCTTGGAGGACAACCAGATGGATGCTGCGGAACGTCGGGCAGCGCTGGCTTCCCTGGAAATCGTCGAGTGGACACCGCGGGTGGTCGAACCACAAAGCCCCACGATGGACGTCGGCATGTCCATACCATCCTCCGCAAGCGTTCAGGGGCGACCTGCCACACCGGAGACAACGGCGGATATAGGCCAGTTGGACTGGACGGCACTGCGCGCGCGCGTGGATGCGTGCAGGGCCTGCGAGCTATGCCAGACCCGGACGCAAACAGTGTTTGGCGTCGGGGATCACAGCGCTCGATTGTTGATCGTCGGAGAAGCTCCCGGCGCGGAAGAAGACCGGCTTGGGGAGCCGTTTGTCGGTCCTGCCGGTCGATTGCTCGATGAGATGCTGCGCGCCATCGGGTTGCAGCGCCAACAGGTCTATATCTGCAATATCCTGAAGTGCCGCCCACCCCGGAACGCGGATCCGACTCCGGCGCAGGCTGCGGCATGCCGCCCTTATCTCGAACGGCAGATCGCGTTGATCGCCCCCCAGTTGATCCTTGCCGTGGGTCGCATTGCCGCCCAGAACCTGTTGCAGGTCGCGACCCCGATCGGTCGCTTGCGGGGCCAGTGTCATTCAATTCAGATCGGTGAGGCCGGCGGACGGGTACCCGTGTGGGTCACCTATCACCCTGCTTACCTTTTGCGGAGCCCGCGTGAGAAGGCAAGGGCGTGGGACGATCTCAAGGCAGTGCGGCGGTTGCTGGAGGCGGAGCAGCCATGAGCGCCAATCAACGGTGGGACGGCGTGCTGGAGCGGCCACTCACCGTCCGCGATCTTCCGGCAATCATGGAGATCGAGCGCCGCGCCTATGAGTATCCCTGGACAACGGGCATCTTCAGTGATTGTCTGCGCGTCGGTTACACGGCGTGGGGACTTGAGGAGTTCGCGACGTTACGTGCCTACTGCATTGCATCCATGGCTGCGGGCGAAGCGCACATTCTCAATCTCTGTGTCGATCCCAGCTATCAGGGACTGGGGCTCGGGGGACGGCTGCTCGGCTGCATCCTGACGCTGGCGCGTCAGCGTGGAGTGGAACAGGTGCTGCTCGAGGTCAGGCCATCCAATGGTCAGGCTGTCGCCCTCTATCGCCGCCATGGATTTGTCAAGGTTGGCGAGCGCAAAGGGTATTATCCTGCACGCCTCGGACGTGAGGATGCGTTGGTCATGCGGCTTCATCTGAATCGGTGAGGAGCGGCTCGCCAACGGTGTGCACAGGGCTGTATTCGGTTTCTCTGACGCCAAATGCAGTCTATTTGCAAATCATATCGGCCTGCACTAAGGTTCACTACAAAATGAGTATCGGGCGGTGTCATGGATACCCGCTCCGGCATGAATCAGGGTTTCGGGAAAGATTGTCCTGCAGGCAGGAAAGCGATTTGCTAGGCCATGGGTTTGGCTTCCGGACGGGTCGTGACCGGTCCGTTGCAGTTAGCCCACAAGCACGTGTGATGCGTGGGTCGAGCGCCCAACCGGATCGTGTTCATCAATCAGTGGATCGGAGCCCAGCTGGGGCTCTAGCTGAATCATGGAGGAAAGAGAGAATGACAAGGAAGCCGTCATTGCGTCAGACGGTGGGCTATGGGCAGGGCAAGAGCCCTGTCACCCGGGCGGGCAACGGCACGTATCTGTGGTCCTTGGCGGCAGCGGCATTTGCAATGTCAGTGTCTCTGTCAGTAGAAGCCGCGGGTCCCAAGGCTGGGGAATTTTATGCAGGGTTCGGCGGTGGCTTGTTCACCCCTGAATTCAATCTGAAAGACTCTAACCAGTCGTCCATCGGGCCTACCACCCAGGAGCAGAATATCGCGGTCCCGAGAATCGGCATCGGGCCGATCGGGTTTCGTTTACCGGTCACCATTTCAGCGGGCGATGATCGTGCGCAACACGGGGATGATCCGGAGAACCGCGGCGTCATCGCCTTGAATGGCGGGGTCGGCTATCAGATTACCGATCACTTCGGGATCGAAGGTGGTCTGGGTCTCACGCTGCCCCGAATTCTCCTGGAGGGTGCACTGGTGAGTCGGGTCGTCAGTAACGACCCGGAGAGCATCACCATCAAAATTGCCGCGCCAGCGGTTATCCCCATCAATCTCTCCGCTATCTATACCTTCATCCCGGACAACATCGTCAGTCCGTTCATCGGTGCGGGTGTGCTGTTTGCGGATTTGAGCAATCGCATCGCGTTTAATGAAGCATCCGATACGATTAGCGCCGAAGGTGGATTCGAAGTCGGCTACGTGCTGGATGCCGGTGCGCGTTTTCGAGTCAATGAGCGATGGTACGGCACTGTGGGCCTGCGCTACGGCCTGATCGACGAGCCTGAACTCAAAGACGATGATGGCAATACTATCCCGATCGAAGACATGGAGATTCGGGAAATCCGTTTCGGTCTGGGGATGACCTTTCCGGGATCCATCCTTCCGTTCGTAGCCGGGGGTAGCTGAGTGATGGGCCGCTGGCCACGGCGCGACTCGTGCGCCGTGAATCCCGATTGCGCGCATGGAGTTTGTCAACATGGATGATCGACGCATAATGAAGGACGTTTTTCAGATTTCTGACCCCCGAGCCCCCGTTAGCCGCTCCCGTTGGGGTTGGTCGAGCATGATCGCTGCCGCGGTCTTCGCAGTGGGTCTTGGGCCTGTTTCAACGGCGGATGCCGCTGGTCCAAGGGCAGGCGAGTTTTATGTTCAGCTGGGCGGCGGCGTGTTCGGCCCCAAGTTCAATTTGGCAGAAGACGCCCAAGTGGAGCGGGTCGACGGTCCCCAAGAGACCAGTACGCTGTCCATCGGCCGGTTTATCGATATTCAGCTTTCGGGCGATACCGGCGAGAGCAGAGAGGAAAGACCCGAGAATGTCGACGTTATCGCCTTCGGCGGGAGCTTGGGCTACAAGTTCACGGACCGTATTGGTGCCGAGATCGATCTGGATATCATTTTTCCCGAAATTCAGATCAACGATGTGGGCGCTGGGGATGTGATTGGGGGTGACAACAATGCCGGCGAAGTGAATGTCCTGCAGCCGGGCATCCTTCCTGTGGCGGTCAGCGCTATTTACACATTTTCTCCGGAATCATTGGTGAGTCCTTATATCGGGCTTGGGCCGCTCATCGGGAACTTCCGTGAAGGTCGCGCCTGGATGGATTCGGGCGATCTGCTCAAGGTACAGGGTTCGATGAAGATTGGAATCGTCGGTAAGGTCGGTGTTTTGCTGACGGTTTCCCAAGCGTCCTATCTCTTCGTCGAGGGTCGATACGGTTATATCGACAGCCCCGAGGTGCGTGATCGCCAAGGCGAAGAAGTCAAGGTGGATAGCTTCGAGATGATAAGCGTCAAGGGGGGCGTCGGATTCAATTTCTGATCGCCATGCCTAGACAAAGCCCCCCGGCGCTTTCGTAGGCACCGGGGGGTTTTGTGTTTTGGGGCTGATTCGGTCGTCCATCGTGCTCAGCACTGGGCTGCGCCCGAGGGTGGTGAGTCCGTTTAGATTACTTGGCGTTCGCCAGCCGTCGGGGAAGACTCGAAATAGTCGAGCAAGGCTTCGACCTGTTTCACGCGTTCTTCGGGTTCAGTCATCGGCAACGTGAAACGCAAGGTATCGGCCCCGTCGAGGCGGAACCGATTGGGACTTTTCTGGATCAAGGGCAGGAGGAGTGCCGGATCCACGGTGGTTTGTTCGCTGAACACCATGCGCCCTTTTTCGGGGCCGGCTTCGAGTTTGTGGATGCCCAGCGCGGTGATGCGCAGCTTGAGTTCCGCCAGCATGAAGAGATTCTTGCTCGGTGTCGGCAGCAAGCCGAATCGGTCGATCAGCTCCACTTGTAGCGCGCGCAGAGCCTTGTGATCCTGGGCGCCCGCGATTCGCTTATAGAGAATCAGCCGCAAGTCCACGTCGGGAACATAGCTTTCGGGCAGGAGCGTGGGCAGGCGTAAGTCGACTGTGGCAATCGATTCCTGTGAGGATTCCAGCGACGGGATATCCCCGCGCTTGATGGCCTGCACGGCCCGTTCCAATAATTCGCTGTAGAGCCCGAAACCGACTTCATGAATGTGGCCACTTTGACCCTCACCGAGCAATTCCCCGGCGCCACGAATCTCCAAATCCTGAGTGGCCAAGCTGAACCCACTGCCCAGCGCGCCAAGCGTCTCGAATGCATCCAGACGTTTGATCGCATCGGCCGTCATGGCCTTGCGTGGCGGGACGATCAGATAGCAATAGGCCCGGTGATGGGAGCGGCCGACCCGGCCGCGCAGCTGATGCAGCTGGGCGAGCCCGAAACGATCGGCGCGGTGGATGAGAATCGTATTGGCGGTGGGGATGTCGATGCCGCTCTCAATAATGGTGGTACAGACCAGAATGTTTGCGCGGCGGTGATAGAAATCGAGCATCACCTGTTCCAGCTCACGCTCCGGCATCTGACCATGGGCCGCGAGCACGCGCGCGCCCGGCACTAGGGCGCCAAGGCGCTCGGCGATTTTCTGAATGTCCTGGATTTCATTGTGGACGAAGAAGACCTGGCCGCCCCGTTTGATCTCGCGCAGGCATGCTTCCTGGATCAGAACATCGTTCCATTCGTTGGAGAACGTCTGCACGGCCATGCGTTCCACCGGCGGGGTGGCAATGATGGACAGATCGCGCAGTCCCGCAAGGCTCATGTTGAGCGTGCGGGGAATCGGCGTGGCCGTGAGGGTAAGCAGGTCGACCTCGGCGCGCAGCTGCTTGAGTCGCTCCTTGTGGCGAACACCGAAGCGGTGTTCCTCGTCGACAATGACCAGTCCCAGATTCTTGAAGTGCACCTCGCTGCTCAGAAGTTTGTGGGTGCCGATGACGATGTCGACTTGCCCTTCGGCCATTGCTGCCAGGGCCTGCTTCTGTTCTTTAGTGCTGCGCAGGCGGGACAGTCCTTCCACGCGCACCGGCCAGTCCGCGAAACGGTCGCGGAAGTTGCGAAAATGCTGCTCGGCGAGCAGGGTGGTGGGTACCAGGATCGCCACCTGCCGCCCGCCATGCACAGCGATGAACGCTGCGCGCATCGCCACCTCGGTCTTGCCGAAGCCCACGTCGCCGCATACCACCCGGTCCATGGGGTTGGGGCCGGTGATGTCCCGGATGACCGCGTCGATTGTCTGCAACTGATCAGCGGTTTCCTCGAAGGGGAATGCCGCAGCGAACTGATGATAGGCCGCGACATCGAAGGTGACTGGCGTGCGACGCTGGGCAGCGCGCCGTGCCTGGATCTCCAGGAGTTCAGCCGCGACATCACGGGCACGTTCAGCCGCTTTGCGGCGCGCTTTTTCCCACTGATCGGATCCGAGGCGGTGCAGCGGGGCATGCTCCGGATCCGCCCCGGTATAGCGACTGACCAGATGAAGATTCGCCACGGGAACGTAAAGCTTGTCTTCACCGGCGTATTCCAGTACGAGGAATTCGGCGGCCGTACCCCCGGTCTCGATCAGCTGCAGCCCAAGGTATCGGCCGACCCCGTGTTCTTCGTGGACGACCGGCGCCCCGGGACGCAGATCGGTCAGATCGCGAATGATGGCCGCCGGATCGCGAGAGACTGCCTTGCGCGCCCGCGGCCGCGGGCGTTCGCCAGAGAGCTGGCTTTCACTGATGATAGCGAGCTCATTGTTCAGCAGACCCCGTTCCAACGGGGCCACGGTAATCGCCAGGGGCATCATGCCGCCTTGGAACTCGGTCCAATGGGCGCATCGTTGCGGCTTCAGCCCGAAGGGGCGCAACTCATCGAGCAAGGCCTCGCGTTGCCCCGGTGATTCGGCCGCGATCAGGATACGGCCCGGGAAAGTCTCGATAAACCGGTTCAGCTCATCCAGCGGACGTTTGGCATGGGGGTTGCGCCGCAAGACCGGCGGAGGCAAGGCGCCATTTCCAGGATCGGTCGAATCGGTCGGTGTCTCTTCGTCACTCATCACAATGCGATCGAAGCGCGTCCACGCATCGGTCAGTTCGGTCGGTGTCAGGAACAGATCACCCGGCGGAAGCAAGGGCCGTTCGAGGTCATGTCGCCGTTGCTCATAGCGGTTTTGGATCTGATCCCAGACCGATAGCAATGCGTCCTCGGCCCCGGGTTCGAGGATCACCTGGCTGTGCTCGGGCAGATAGTCGAGCAACGTTGCCGTCGCGTCGAAGAAAAGCGGTAGGTAATACTCGATGCCGCCTGGCGAATGGCCGTCGCTTACTTCGCGATAGATCAAGCTGCTCTGAGGGTTGCCTTCGAAGTGCTCGCGGTAACGCCGGCGAAATTGGCGGATGGCTTCCTCATCGAATGGAAACTCGCGCGCGGGCAGGATCCGGACTTGATCGATGATCTCGCGTGACCGCTGCGTCTGTGGGTCGAACGGGCGAATGCTATCGATTTCATCATCGAGCAAATCGATTCGATAGGGCTCGGCGCTTCCCATCGGGAAAAGGTCCATGAGCGAACCGCGCAGGGCGAACTCGCCGTGCTCCATGACCTGCGATACGCTGCGGTATCCGGCAGCTTCGAGACGCGTCCGCAGCGCATGCGGATCAAGACGCTCGCCCGCATGCAAAATGAGGCTGTGACCGGTGACAAAGGAAATCGGCGGCAGACGTTGCAGCAGCGTATTGGCTGGAACTACGACCAGCGCGGTTTCCAGGGATGGAAGGCGATACAGGGTCTCGATGCGCTGGGACAGGATGTCCTGGTGCGGCGAAAAAATATCGTAGGGCAAGGTTTCCCAATCGGGAAAATGCAAGATTGGGGGACCATCGGGCGCGCAATAGAAGTTGAGTTCGGCTTCCAGTCGTTCCCCGGCGCGGGCGTCGGACGCAATGATCAGTCGCAGCCCTGCCCGGCGACGCGCCAATTCGGCAATCCATAGCGCACCGGCGCTTCCGGGAAACGGGCCGACTCGGTGCTCGGTCGGGTCCAGGGACGGGTGGTTCGAGATCATCAGACCACAGCGCGCTGCAGCCGCGTGCAACGCTCCAGATAAGCGTCCCGTGCGATGCGCACATCTTCGAGGAAGATCGGCAATTCATCGAGGGTGAGCGCCTGAGCGCCGTCGACCAGCGCGTTGGCTGGATCGGGGTGGAAGTCGATCAGCACCAGGTTGGCGCCGGCAATGATCCCTTGCGCGGTGGCATGGAAAATATCGAGCACCTGGTCCGGGCCCTTGTGGCGCGTGCCGACCGAATGCGAGGGATCGATCCCCACGGGCATCCGGGTGAGGCGCTTGACCACGGGAACATGCCCGAAATCGAGGAGGTTGCGGTGCGGATCACCCATGTGGGATTTGAGCCCACGCAGGCAGAAGATCACATTGCGATTACCTTCACTGGCCAGATACTCGGCGGCATTGAGCGATTCGTCGAGCGTGATGCCGAAGCCGCGCTTGAGCAGCACCGGCATCTCGCGCTGGCGTCCGGCGGCTTTGAGCAACTCGAAGTTCTGCGTGTTGCGGGTGCCGATCTGGAGCATGACGCCGGTCGGGTTTCCGGTGCGATGCAGGGCCTCTTGGATTTCGTCGATGTGGGCCTCGCGGGTAATTTCCATGGCGATGACCCGAATGCCGTATTTCCCGGCAAGCTCGAAGACCCAGGGCAGGCACGCCGCGCCGTGACCTTGAAAGGCATAGGGACTGGTGCGGGGCTTGTAGGCGCCCATGCGGGTGCATACCTGACCGTTCTGTTGCAGTGCGCGCATCATCTGTCCGACATGCTCGGGAGTGTCGACGGCGCACAGGCCGGCCAGCACCTGCAATGAGTCCTGTCCGAAGTGCACGCCGTTATAGACGAATTCGCTCGGGCGATGATCGTCCTGATGCCGGCCGAGGATACGGTAGGGCTCCGAGACGCGAACCACCCGGTCCACACCCGGAAGTGCCGCCATATCAGCCGTATCCAGGGCGGCTGTTTCACCGATCAGATAAATTTCCGTCAGTAACTGCTGGGCGCCCTTTTCCTGATGTACTCGCCAGCGAATGCGAGGCAATGCGTCGAGGTGACGGGCGAGATCCGCGAATGAGGGGCTCTCGGGCGTGGTGTCGGTATTCAGGATGAGGATCATGGCGGGACGACCGGGTCATTGGGACAGGCTGTGCATTATACGGGAGCAGACGGGGTGCCCGCTGGTCGAATGACTGTGGGCGCTGCTCTGGCGCCTATGGTTCTCAGTCGCGAAAGCGCCGGGTGAGGTCGCCGTAGTCGTCGATGCGCCGATCGCGCAGAAAGGGCCAGATGCGGCGGACGGCTTCCCCGTGCGCCAGATCGATCGTCGCCGTGAGAATCTGCGGCGCATCTTCTGCAGCTTGAGCGAGGATTTCCCCTTGCGGACCGGCGATGAAACTGCTGCCCCAGAAACGGATGCCCGCCGTTTGGCCGGAGGGGTCGGGTTCGTGCCCGGTCCGGTTGCAGGCCAGAACGGGCATGCCATTGGCGACCGCGTGGGCGCGCTGGATGGTGATCCAGGCCTCCCGTTGCCGGGCCTGTTCCGCTGCCGGGTCGTCCGGATTCCATCCGATCGCCGTTGGATAGAGCAGCAGTTCGGCGCCCGCCAGCGCCATCAGACGTGCGGCCTCGGGATACCATTGATCCCAGCACACGAGCACCCCGAGCCGGCCGACGGCGGTGTCGATAGGGGAGAACCCGAGGTCGCCCGGCGTGAAATAGAATTTTTCGTAGAAGCCCGGATCGTCCGGGATGTGCATTTTGCGGTAGCGCCCGGCAATGCGTCCGTCGGTATCCAGCACCACGGCCGTGTTGTGATACAGGCCGGCAGCTCGCCTTTCGAACAGTGAGGCCACGATGACGACACCGAGTTCCTGTGCCAAGGCACCGAGGTGGTCAGTGGTCGGTCCGGGGATCGGTTCGGCCAGATCGCAGAGGGCCGGGTCTTCGACTTGGCAGAAATAGAGTGTGTTGTGCAGTTCCTGAAGCAGAATCAGGCGTGCACCGGCTGTTGCTGCCCGTCGGATATCCCGGGTCTGTGTCTCGAGATTGGCGGCGGTGTCGCCCGAGCAACACTGCTGGATCAGGGCAACCGTCAGGGAGTGGGACATGAGCGTTAATCCGGCGCAAGTGATGAGGCCGTGATTCTAGCAAAGTCGGATGAAATCGCAGGGGAAGGTGTCAGAGGTCGCCAGAAAAATTGGGGCGGTGTGAGCCATCCGCCGCGCTGGCGCTGTTGACTTGATGATGGTTTCGGAAGCTGTGACGTGTGTGAGGGGTTGGGGCCGCAACCGGCCCCAACACCTCGGCGCCGTGATT
>NZ_SRIO01000020.1:17500-33832 GCF_004684205.1 Candidatus Macondimonas diazotrophica | reverse complement strand
CGACTAACGGGAGTGAGCGTCATGGGATTGCGGGAAACGCTGGAGGCGCGACTGGCCGGCGGGCAGGACGATGCCATGCTCCGGCTGTCGCTGGCGCAGCTTCATCTGCGCGGATCGGACTGGGCGGCGGCGCGGGATCACGCCGTGGCGTGCCTGGGTCATGATCCCGGGCAGGCGGCGGCGAGCAAGGTGCTGGGCAAGGCGCTGGAAGCGCTCGGCGATACGCCGGGGGCGGCGGCGGCCTATCGGGCGGGCATCGAGCGCGCCCGCGCCGGCGGGCAGATTCAGACCGCCCGCGAGATGGAGGTCTTCCTGCGGCGCCTGGAGAGTCGCTCGTCCGGATCATGAAACGGTCGCCCGAGGCGCGTAGCATCCCATCGTCAAATCTCATTCAAGTGCCGCTAGAAACGGGAGGAACGGGATGCATCTGTTGATCAACACCGGCGGGGGCGACGCACCGGGCTTGAATGCGGTCATCCGCGCCGTCACCCTGGGCGCGCTCAATCGGGGCTGGCAAGTGACAGGCATTCGCTACGGCTACGAAGGTCTGCGCACCGGCGACCCGGACGGGCTGGTGCCGCTGGATCGCGATCGGGTGCGCGGCATTGCCCATCTGGGCGGCACCATTCTGGGCGCTATCAACAAGGGTAATCCCTTCGAATATCCGGTCCAGCAGGGCGATGAGGTGGTGCTGACCGACGTGTCGGCCGAGGTGCTGGCGCGTTTTCGGGCGGTGGGCGGCGATGCCCTGGTCGCGGTCGGGGGCGACGGTTCGCTGCGCATCGCCAAGCGCTTCTGTGACCTGGGATTGCCGGTGGTGGGCGTGCCCAAGACCATCGACAACGATCTCGACGGGACGCTGTTCACGTTCGGTTTCGATACGGCCGTGTCGGTCGCCACCGAAGCCATCGGGCGGCTACACACCACCGCCGAGTCACACCGGCGGGTCATGGTGGTGGAGGTCATGGGGCGCGACGCCGGCTGGATCGCCTTGCATGCGGGGATCGCCGGCGGAGCGGATGTGATCCTGATTCCCGAGATTCCCTTCGACATCGACTCGGTGTGCGTGAAGATCCGTCAGCGCGAAGCGGCCGGGCGCGGTTTTTCGATCGTGGTGGTGGCCGAAGGGGCGACGCCGCACGGCGGCGGCCGCGTGATCCGGGCCCGCGAGGCGGGACGGGATGTCCAGCTCGGCGGCATCGGCGAAGAGGTCGCCGAGGCGATTCGGGCGTTGACCGGAAAGGAGACGCGCACGACCGTGCTGGGCCACATCCAGCGTGGAGGCACGCCGAGCGCGTTCGATCGGGTTTTGGCCCTGCGCTTCGGCGCGGCTGCGGTGAATCTGGTGGAGCGGAGGCTATTCGGCCACATGGTCGGCTACGACCCGCCCGACATGGTGCCGGTGCCGATCCCGGAGGCGGTCGCGCGGCTGCGGCGTGTGCCGCTCGACTCGGGCACGCTGCGCACGGCGCGTTCGCTGGGGATGTGCCTCGGCGATTAAGCGCGCCGCAGAACGGCGAGCCGGTGGGCGATGAAGCCGGCGGGTGTCCAGCGCCAGGCCTGTAAGCGCGCCCGCCCGTCCGCCAGTCCGATGATCAGGCACAGCGCCGCGGGATACGCCCATTCGCGCAGATCTCGCGGCGAGGGACGCGGCGGTCCGTTCGGGTGGGAGTGATAGATCGCCGCCAGCGTTTCGCCGCGCAGGCGCATGGCGCGAAACGCACCGATCTGGGCGGCGGGGTCCATGTGATAGCGCCGGCTCGCATCGGGCGCGACGTTGGTGATTGGGTAGTGTGCCACTGCCACGCCGTCACGGGCGCCGATCAGGCCGCATACCTCGCGCGTGGGCTCGGCGGCCGCCGCGGCGCGCAGCCGGTGACACAGAGCGCGGCTGAATTGGATCGTCGCCTCGGTCGCCGGGTTCACGCGCAGACAGGACAGCCAGGATCACGCTTCAGGCGCAGGGTGCGCCATTCATGCGCGAGGCCGTCGAAGATGAGCAGGCGGCCCACGAGCGGCCGGCCGATGCCAGTGAGCACCTTCAGCGTTTCCAAGGCCTGCAGGCTCCCGAGGGCGCCGACGATGGGGGGGAGCACCCCGTTTTGCGCGCAGGTTTCGGCCTGTTCGGCGCTGTCGCGGTAGAGGCAGCGATAGCAGGGGCTGGCCGGATCGCGCGGATCGAACACCGCGAGCTGGCCTTCGAAGCGGATCGCCGCAGCGCTGACGAGCGGGATGCCGAGGGCGCGGCTGGCGGCGTTGACCGCGAACCGGGTGGCGAAGTTGTCCGAGCCGTCGACCACGGCGTCGCAGCCAGCGAGTGCGTCGGTCAGCGTGTCGGCATCCAGACGCGTGGCCAGCGGCGTGATGCGCACCTCAGGATTGACCTGCTCCAGCCGAGCGCGCGCGGAGTGCACCTTGAGCTGGCCGACATCCGCAGTGGTGTGCAGCAACTGGCGGTGCAGGTTGCTCAGCTCGACGGTGTCGGCATCGGCGATAATCAGCTCGCCTACGCCGCTGGCGGCGAGATAGGGCGCGCACCCGGAACCCAGCCCGCCCGCGCCGACGACGAGCACTCGGCTTGCGGCCAGCCGTTCCTGTCCGGCCAGGCCCAGTTCGGGCAGGCGCAGCTGCCGGCTATAGCGGATCAGGGCGTCGCGGTGCAGGGTCATGCAGCCTCCTTGGGGTCGGCTCGGCGCTGGCCGATGGCGATGCGGTCATGGCCGGCGAAATCCTTGTGGCCCGAGACCGCTTGATAGCCCATGGTTTCCAGCAATTGTCGCACGTTGGGCCCTTGGTCCCAGCCATGCTCGAGAACCAGCCAACCGGCCGGCATCAGGATTTCGCGGGCGGTGTCGATGATGCGCGCCAGATCTTCGAGCCCGGTGGGACCGGCCACCAATGCGCCGCGCGGTTCGTGGTGCAACATGGCCAGATGCGGATCGGTGTCTGCCAGGTAGGGCGGATTGGCGACGATCAACCCGAACCTGCCCGGGACCAAGGGAGCGCACCAATCGCCTTCGATGAAACACACCCGTTCGATCAGCCCCAGTCGGCGCGCGTTGGTCTCGGCGACGGCGAGGGCGGCGGCGCTGCGGTCCACTGCGTGCACCTGCCAGTCCGGCCGCGCGGCGGCCAGGGCCAGCGCGATGGCGCCGCTGCCGGCGCCGAGATCGGCTACCCACGGCGTTGGAATCGCCAGTTGCAGCGCGATCTCGACCAGCTGCTCGGTTTCCGGGCGCGGGATCAAGGTATCGGGGGTGACCGTCAGGGTCAGGTCATGAAAGCCGGTTTCGCCCAGTACATAGGCCACCGGTTCGCCCGCCAATCGCCGCTCGGCGAGCTGGGCCAGGCGCGAGCGCTCCTGTGGCGTGAGCACGGTTTCGCCGTGCGACCAGAGGCGGCTGCGCGGCCAGCCCAGCGCATGAGCGAGCAGCCATTCGGCTTCCTGCGCAGCGGCCTGCGCGCTGCCCGCCTGCCCGGCGAGCGTTTCGCGCAGCAGGCGGAGCGCCTCGCGCGCTTGCAGCGGGTCAGGCGCCGAGCGCAGCAAGTTGCTCGGCCTGATGGGCGTCTTGCAGGGCATCGAGCACCTCATCGAGATCGCCGTCCACGATCGCCTCGAGCCGATAGAGCGTGAGGTTGATGCGATGATCGGTGAGCCGGCCTTGGGGAAAATTGTAGGTCCGGATGCGTTCGGAACGATCGCCGCTGCCCACCAGCGCGCGACGCTGGTCGGCGGTCTGCTGTTGCTGGCTTTCGCGGGCCTGGGCGAGCAGGCGCGCCTTGAGCAGTGAAAGTGCTTTGGCGCGGTTCTTGTGTTGGGATCGTTCGTCCTGACACTCCACCACGATGCCGCTCGGCAGATGGGTAATGCGCACGGCCGAGTCGGTCTTGTTCACATGCTGGCCGCCGGCGCCCGAGGCGCGGTAGGTGTCAACGCGCAGATCGGCCGGATTCACCTCGAGGCCGGTGACCTCCTCAGCTTCGGGCAGGACAGCCACGGTGCAGGCTGACGTGTGGATGCGGCCTTGCGATTCGGTGGCGGGGATGCGCTGAACACGGTGGGCGCCGGATTCGAACTTGAGGCGCGAATAGACGCCCTCGCCGATGAGCCGGGCGATAACTTCCTTGAAACCGCCGTGTTCGCCCTCGTTCTGGCTGATGATCTCCACCTGCCAGCCGCGGCGCTCGGCGTAGCGGCTGTACATGCGGAACAGGTCGCCGGCAAACAGCGCTGCCTCATCGCCGCCGGTGCCGGCACGGATTTCGAGGAATACATTGCTGGCGTCGAAGGGATCGGGTGGCAGCAGCAGACGCTGCAGTGCGTGTTTGAGGTGGGCGAGTTCCTGCTGCGCCGTCTCGGCTTCCTCGCCGGCCAGTGCCCGCAGTTCGGGATCGCTATCCTGGCGCAGTACTTCGGCTTCGGCCAGCCGCGCTTCGGCCGCCTCGCAGGCATGGAAGGTCGCGACCAAGTCTTCGAGATGCGCGTACTCGCGACCCAGGGCGCGCATGCGTGTGGCGTCGCCGAGTACGGAGGGGTCGCTGAGCAGCGCGGAGACTTCGCGATGACGGTCGCGCAATCGCTCGAGTTCATGGGCCAGTCCGGGCGTGATGTTCATTGGTGTGATTCGTCATCGAGATCGAACAAGCGCCGGGCGTCGTCGATCATGGGTTGGCGTGCCTCGTCGATCGCTTCGCGCAGGCGCTGGGTCGGGGTATGCAGCAGGCGGTTGGTAAGTGCGCGCGAAAAATCGTCCAGCACCTCGGCGGGATCATCGCCGCGCGCCATTCGTTCCCGCGCCTGATCCAGTGCGACTCGGCGAATCTGGTCGCTGCGTTCACGCAACTGCTGCAACCAGCGGCGGTGTTCATGGGTCCGCAGCCAGCGGGTGAAGCGTTCGGTTTCTTCCGCAACGATGGTTTCGGCCAGAAGTGCCTGTTCGGAGCGCGCCTTGCGGTTGTTCTGGCTTTCGGCCGACAGATCGTCGAGGGTGTACAGGAAGACATCATCCAGCCCGTCGATGGCGGGATCGATATCGCGGGGCAGGCCCAGGTCGATCATCAGCATCGGCCGGTGTTTGCGCCGGCGCAGGGCCAGGCGGACCGCCGGCAGCCGCACCAGCGGTGCGGGACTGGCCGTGCAGGCGATCAGGATGTCCGCCTCCGACAGATGGGCATCGAGGTCGGCGAGGCCGATGCCGAAACCCTTGATGCTCTGGGCCAGTGTCAGCGCCCGGGCCGGGCTGCGGTTGGCGATGATGATGCGGCCGATCCCCTGGGTGTGCAGATGGCGGGCACACAGCGAAATCATCTGTCCGGCGCCGACCAGGAGCGCCGTGTGTTCGTCGAAATCGCTGAAAATCCGGCGGGCCACATCCGCGGCGATGGAGGCCACCGAAACCGGGTGCGCACCGATGCGGGTGTCCGTGCGCACGCGCTTGGCGGTGGCAAAGCCGCAGGCGAACAAGCGGTGCAGGCCATGACCGACATGGCCATGGGCGAGCGCCGTGCTGTAGGCCTGCTTGAGTTGGCCCAGAATCTGCGCTTCGCCAACCACCATGGAATCCAGTCCGGCCGCAACGCGCAGCAGGTGCTGCACCGCATCGCTGTCCGTCTTTTGATAAAGGCAGCGCTCAAGCTCGGCGCGGGGCATGTGCCGATCCCGGCTGAGCCAGTCGATGGCGGGATCAAGGCTGTCCGCGCGGAAATAAAGCTCCGTGCGATTGCAGGTCGAGAGCAGGACCGCTTCTTCGATCTGGGTCTCACGGCGCAGGTCGGCCAGTGCCCGCGGCAGGTCGTCGGCTGCGTAGGCGATGCGTTCACGCACCGGCACGGCGGCGGTGGTGTGATTGAGTCCAGCGCTGAAAAGAGGCATTGCCGGGGAGCGAGGCGAACGAGAGCTGCGATTCTGCGTCAAACAACCCAAACATGACAAGAACAAGCGTGGTGGCCAAGGGTTGCGCCGCCACGTTATATTGGAGCGCTTTTATTGATTCACATGGGTATGAGGCGGCTTTTCCAGTGAAACTCTCCTGCTGGCCCCGGTATTTGGGATTCGCCTTGCTGCCGGTGCTTTCCGCATGTGGCATGAAGGTGCCGCCGTCCGCCGCGCCGACGATCAGTCCCCATCCCCGCACGCCTGAGCTGGCGGAACAGAGTCCGACTTACTGGGCGTTGGTCGGCGAGCAGGCCTTGCGTCGCAACGATCCGGCCCAGGCCGCTCAGGCCTACGCGCGCGCCGCTACCCTTTCCGATGATATCGCCTTGATCGAGCGTGCCGCACAAGCGGCACTGGCTTCGGGCGAGCTCGCGCTGGCCGCGCAGCTGGCCGAACGGTGGCGTGAGCTGGACCCGGCTGCCCTGCAGCCACTCCAGATTCAGTTTGCAACCGCCCTGAATGCGAATGACCTGCCCGCCGCCGGCGCCGCGCTGGCGGAACTGATTGCGGTGCATCCCGACGGGGAGGCTGATGCCTTGATGGATCTTCCGGCCGTTCTGGCTGGAGAGATTCGTGATCGACCCGATCGTCTGGCGCTCCTGCGCCCCCTCGCCGAACGGTATTCCGGATGGGCCGAGTTTCATTACGCCCATGCGCGTCTGGCGTTGTTGGCCCGAAATCTGACCGAGGCGCAGGCGGCTGTTGCGCGGGCTCGCGCGCAGGCGCCTGATTGGTATCGGGCGAAGGCGCTGGCGGCTCAGATCGCGATCGAAACCGGCCATGTGGAAATGGGGCTGGCACAGTTGCACGCCGTGGTGCGCAAGCATGGCGAAGACCAGGGTTTGCGTCTCGATCAGGCGCGCATCCTGCTTCAGTTGGGGCGAACCGAGGAAGCCGTACGGGCGTTCGAGGCCTTGTTGAAGGTCAACCCGGATCAACCTGAGGCGCTGTATGCCTTGGGGTTGCTGAAGATGGAGGAAGGTCAGACTGACGCGGTATTCGATTACCTGACTCGCCTGGCTGCGACGGGTGATCGGCAGATGGATGCCTACTATTACCTCGGGATTCTGGAACGGCGGCGCGGGCGGCTTCAAAATGCCCTGCAGTGGTTTTCCCAGGTCAGCGGTGGCGATCACGTCATTCAGTCGCAGTTGTTGATTGCCGAGACCCTGGGAGACCTGGGTCGAGTGGAAGCGGGTCGGGCGCATCTGGCGCAGCTGCGCGCACGCAACGCAGTGTTGGCGCCCGCGCTATATCAAGGCGAAGGTGAATGGTTGTTCCGGGCCGGGTATTCCGATCAATCGGTCAGCGTGTTCAGCGAGGCCTTGTCGCGATTCCCCGATAACCGCGATTTCCGCTATTGGCGCTCACTGGCCGCCGAGCAGGCTGGAAATCTCGAGATGGCCGAGTCCGATTTGCGGATGTTGCTGAAGTCGGATCCCGACGACGGCATCGTGCTCAATGCATTGGGCTACTTCCTCGCCGTTCACACCGAGCGGTTGCATGAAGCGGAAGAGCTGATCCGGCGCGCGTTGTCCGATGACCCGAGTAATCCTGCCATATTGGACAGTCTGGGCTGGGTGTATTTCCGGCAGGGGGATCTGGATGCGGCGGAGCGCTATCTGGTCGAGGCTTACGAGCGCCTCAGCGATCCGGAAGTCGCGGCGCATCTAGGGGAGTTGCGGTGGCGTCAAGGGCGCCGCGGCGAGGCGCGGGATATCTGGCACAAGGCGCGGCTTGCCTTCCCCGATCATCCCGTGTTGCGCAAGACCTTGCGCCGCTATGGTGAGGAATGAATCGAGCCGCCCGGGCTGCACGATGGGGCTGGGTCGTGCTCATGCTGCTTCTGGCCGCATGTGCCCCGATGCGTCCGCAACGGCCTGTTGGCGCGGCGTTGCCCGGCGAGGCTGCACAGGCCTTGCGATGCGTTGACCGTTGGTCGCTGCGAGGACGGGCAGCGTTCCGCATCCCCGGATCCTCGGGCAGTTTCCGATTGAACTGGCAGCAACAGGGTGATCGCTACCGTCTGGCGCTCGAAGGGCCGCTGGGTGCCGGCGCAATGCGGATCGAAGGTGACGCAGCCGAGGTGGTGGTCGAATCCAAGGGAGAGCGTCGCGTCTACGCTGCTGCTCCCGAGCTTGTGTTGGCGCAGATCTTGGGGTACGAGTTGCCTCTCCAATCGCTCCGCTACTGGGTGCTCGGGCTGTCCGATCCGCATGTGGGACCCGCGACGTGGGGATTCGTCGGTGCCGAAACCGGTGAACCCGTTTTACGTCAGGCGGGCTGGACCGTGCGCTACGAGGAGTGGACGCCCTCGCTCAGCCCGGTGTTCTTGCCGGCCCGGCTGATCCTGGAGCGCGAAGACATTTTCTTGCGCGTGTTGATCGAGCATTGGGACCTGGATCCGACGCAACTGTGCCCCGTGGGACGCTCATGAGCTGGACGTGCTGGCCCGCCCCCGCGAAGCTGAATCTCTTTCTCCATGTGCTAGGGCGTCGTGCCGACGGCTATCATGAGCTCCAGACCCTGTTCCAGTTCGTCGAGTTTGGCGACGAGGTTTTGATCGAGCCCACGTTGGCCGGCGACATTCGGTTGCTGGAAGGCGCCCCCGGGGTCCCGTCGGGGCAGGATCTGGTGGAGCGGGCAGCGCGATCCCTGAAGGCCGAAGCGGGTGTCACCGCAGGTGCTCGGTTGAGCGTTCGCAAGCGCATCCCGATGGGGAGCGGCTTGGGGGGCGGCAGTTCCGATGCCGCGACGGTATTGGTGGTCCTCAATCGCCTGTGGGGGGCTGGCCTGACGCTTGATGAACTGGCGGATCTGGGTCTGGCTCTCGGGGCGGATGTGCCGGTTTTCGTGCGCGGCCAGGCCGCGTGGGCGGAGGGCGTCGGCGAGCGGCTGATGCCCGTGAGCGTGCCCGAGCCATACTATCTGATCGCCTGGCCAGAGGTGTCGGTGTCCACCGCTCACGTTTTTGAAGATGCTGAATTGACAAGAAACTCACCGCCAATCACAATGTCCGACTTCCTTGCAGGGGGAGGGCGCAACGACTGCGAGCCGGTGGTTCGTCGCCTCTATCCCGAGGTGGCCCGGATGATGGATTGGCTGGAGCGTCATGCGCCGGCCCGACTCACCGGAACGGGTGGTGCGGCGTTTGCGATCTTTGAACATCCCGCGCACGCCCACGCGCTACTGCGGCAGCTGCCGCCGGGTTGCTCCGGCGTTGTCGCGTCGGGATGCAATCACTCCGCCCTGCATCGAGTTTTGTCGGCGTGCGGTCCTGCCGGATCCGGCGCCGGGTTTGAGGGGAATATTGGGGCGTAGCCAAGCGGTAAGGCACGGGGTTTTGATCCCCGCATTCCTAGGTTCGAATCCTGGCGCCCCAGCCAATTGTCATGACATCCGTTCCAACCACGGGCGGGTGCACGGCCCACACGGGAATGGCGATGACGTTTGAAGGGCAGTCTCCTGGCTTGGATGGCGCCAGGTTCATGGTTTTTTCGGGCACCGCAAACCGCGTGCTGGCCCAAGCCATCGCCAACCATCTCATGGTTCCGCTCGGCAAGGCCTCTGTCGGCCGCTTTAGCGATGGCGAAATCACGGTCGAGATTCAGGACAATGTTCGCGGCCGCGATATCTTCCTGATCCAGACCACCAGCGTTCCGACCAACGATCACCTGATGGAAATGCTCATCATGACCGATGCGCTCCGGCGCGCGTCGGCCCGCAAGGTGATCGCGGTGGTTCCTTATTTCGGCTATGCGCGACAGGATCGGCGGGTGCGTTCGGCCCGGGTGCCGATTACCGCCAAACTGGTTGCCAACATGATGGTGACGGCAGGGGTTCACCACCTGCTGACGGTCGATCTGCATGCCGACCAGATCCAGGGCTTCTTCGATATTCCCGTCGATAACGTGTATGCCTCGCCCATTCTGCTGGGCGACATCTGGCAGCGCCGCAAGGATCGCAGCCTGATCGTCGTCTCGCCAGATGTGGGGGGTGTGGTGCGGGCACGAGCGATCGCCAAGCGGCTCGATGATACCGATCTGGCCATCATCGACAAGCGCCGCGCGCGCGCCAACGAATCCCAAGTCATGCATATCATTGGGAATGTGCAGGATAAGTTCTGTATTCTCGTCGATGACATCGTCGATACGGCCGGTACCCTGTGTCAGGCCGCTGCAGCGCTGAAGCAGCATGGCGCAGCCCAAGTCGCGGCGTATGCCACCCATGCCGTCTTGTCAGGTCCGGCCATCGAGCGGATCGAATCATCCGTCTTGGACGAACTTGTCGTAACCGACACTATTCCGCTTGCCGGTCCTGCCGCGAATTGCCCCAAGATTCGGCAAGTAAGCGTGGCGCAGGTGCTCGCCGAGACCATTCGGCGAATCGCCAGCGATGAATCGGTCAGTTCGCTTTATATCGATTGAGCATTGAATGGCGGCCCTGTGCCGTCTTTGTCGTCCGCCGTGGTCGCGTGGCGGACATGTCGGCCGGAATGGCTGTTTGGAGTATCTGTAATGAGTGTCGAAACGTTCAAGGTTACGGCTGCAAGCCGCGCCGATGCGGGGAAAGGTGCGAGCCGCCGCCTGCGTCGTCAGGGTGATGTGCCGGGCATCGTCTATGGTGGGGATAAGCCACCCATGGCGATCACGCTCAGCAACAATGAGATGGTCAAGCATCTGCAGCACGAAGCGTTCTATTCGCATGTGCTCGAGCTTGAACTCGACGGCAAGACGGAAAGTGTGATTCTCAAGGCGCTGCAGCGCCATGTCTATCGCGCCGGAATCATCTTGCACGTCGATTTTCAGCGTGTGGTGGCCGGTCAGGAACTGCACGTCCATGTGCCGCTGCACTTCGTCGGCGACGAGCGCTCAATCGGCGCCAAGCGTGGCGGAATCGTCTCGCACTTGCTGAACGAAGTGGAAGTGATCTGTCTGCCGAAGGATCTGCCCGAGTTCATCGAGGTGGACGTGAGCGGGCTCGATATCGGCGAAGGCCTGCATCTGTCCGACCTCAAGTTGCCGACGGGTGTTCGCCTGGCATCGCTGAGCCATGGCGAGTCCGGCGATTTGGCGGTGGTTACCATCGTGCCGCCGAAGGTCGAGCCGGCCGAAGCGTCTGAAGCACCTGAAGAAGGCTGATTCAGCATGGGGCGGGGTTCCGGAATGAACTCCATGCCACCCCTGCAGGCCGTGATCGGACTGGGCAACCCGGGCGATGAGTACGCCGAAACCCGGCACAATGCCGGGTTTTGGTGTGTGGACGCTTTGGCTCGCCATGCCGGGCTTGGTTTCCGGACGGATCCGCGTCTGCATGGGGAAACCTGCCGCTTGGCGATGGGCGCGTCCTCGGTCTGGTTATTCAAGCCCCAGACTTACATGAATCACTCCGGCCGGGCGGTTGGGGCCTTGGCGTCCTACTACCGTATCGCGCCCGAAGCAATCCTCGTTGTGCATGACGATCTTGATCTGCCGCCGGGAACCGTGCGTCTGAAACAAGGCGGCGGTCACGGGGGGCACAACGGGTTGCGCGATATCATCGGGCAGCTGGGTGGGGATTTTCTCCGTTTGCGGATTGGGATCGGGCATCCTGGGCACCGCGACCAGGTTGTCGGCTATGTGCTGCACCGGCCTTCGCGTGAAGAACGGACGCAGATCGACGATGCCATATCGCGGGCGCAGGCGGTTTTTCCGGATATCTTGGCGGGGCGGCTGAGTTCGGCGATGCAGACGCTGAACACGCCTGAGCCTTCGGCCGACGGCAGATAAGGCAGGCAGGAGTTTATGGGAATCCAGTGCGGTATCGTGGGGCTGCCGAATGTCGGCAAGTCGACGCTGTTCAATGCGCTGACCCGCGCAGCGATCGCGGCGGAAAATTACCCTTTTTGTACAATCGACCCGAATGTCGGGGTGGTGCCGGTCCCGGATCCGCGACTGGCTGCCTTGTCGGCCATCGTACGTCCCGAGCGTATCGTGCCGACGCATGTCGAGTTCGTCGACATCGCCGGTTTGGTGGCCGGCGCAGCCCAAGGCGAAGGACTGGGGAATCAGTTCCTGGCCCATATCCGCGAAACCGACGCCATTGCGCACGTGGTCCGGTGCTTTGATGACAACAATGTCATCCATGTGGCCGGTCGTGTCGATCCGCTGGCTGATGTCGAGGTCATCGAGACCGAGCTTGCCTTGGCCGATCTTGCCACGGTCGACAAGGCGATCGCGCGCCTGGAACGAAAAGCCAAGAGCGGTGATGCGGCGGCGAAAGCCGATGTGGCGCTATTGCAGGAGGTGGCGCAGATTCTTGATCGCGGTGAGCCGGCGCGAACCCGGGTTGTCGATGAGCATGCCCGCGCGCTGCTGGTGCGCGAGCTGCACCTGATTACGGCCAAGCCGTTGATGTACGTGGCCAACGTCGATGAGTCCGGGGGTGGCGAGCATCTGGCAGCGCTGCAGCGCCGGGCAGCCGTTGAGGGTGCGCAGGTGGTGCCGATCTGTGCCGCGATCGAAGCTGAGATCGCCCAGCTCGATGAGGCGGATCGCGATGTCTTTTTGGCCGATCTGGGGATGGCGGAGCCGGGTCTGGATCGGGTGATCCGTGCGGCCTATCAGTTGCTCCGATTGCAAACTTTTTTCACCGCAGGGGTCAAAGAGGTACGGGCTTGGACCGTGTCTGTGGGGGCAACTGCCCCGCAGGGTGCCGGAGTGATTCATACCGATTTTGAGCGGGGCTTCATCCGCGCTGAGGTGATCGCCTATGAGGCGTTCATCGCATGCAAGGGTGAGGCGGGGGCCAAGGAAGCGGGCAAGTGGCGCCTGGAAGGCAAGGATTACATCCTCCAGGAAGGCGATGTCATCCATTTCCGCTTTAATGTGTAGGAATCGCCCAGGTAGAGTGACATGAGTAATCTCGGAGAGGCCGGAATGACGCACGATCAGCCAGTGCCGCTGCTGTTTACCGACGCGGCGGCAAGCAAGGTTCGCCAGTTGTTGGAAGAAGAAAACAATCCAGCGCTCAAACTGCGCGTGTTCGTATCAGGTGGGGGCTGCTCGGGATTCCAGTACGGTTTTACCTTCGATGACCATGAAATCGAAGGCGATACCCGTGTGACCAATTCCGGGGTTGTGCTCTTGGTCGATGCCACCAGCATCCACTATTTGCAGGGGGCCGAAATTGACTATGCTGAAGGGTTGGAAGGCGAGCGATTCGTGATTCGCAATCCGAATGCCACCACCACATGTGGCTGTGGTTCGTCCTTTTCCGTCTGAATTCCCGCATCGTCCATGTTCGGATCGGTGTTCGCCTGAGCCCTAACCCGGCGGGAAAATGCCGCCGAGTACCGCTGGGCGTTTCGCGCCGGTAACGCATGGCGCGTTACCCGCCTTTCCCTCCAGGGTGCGGTGAGCAAGCCAGGCGAAGGCCGCCGCCTCGATCCACTGGGGATCCCATCCATATTCTGCGGTCGACTGCACGGGAATGGGGGCCAGGCGATCAGCCAGGCGCTCCAGCAAGAACGGGTTCCGTGCCCCGCCGCCACAGACCAGCAGGCGTTGTGGCTTCTGTTCCCCTTGCTGTTCGATCGCCCGACAGGCGGCTTCCACCGTGAGTTCGCACAAGGTGCGCTGGACATCGGTCGGTGTTGGCCGGATATCCTGCCTGGCCAGCCTCTGGTCCAGCCACGCCGGGTTGAAATAGTCCAGGCCCGTGCTCTTGGGTGGCTGGATCGCAAAGAATGGATCGTCCAACAGCTGGGCCAGCATGTGCGGAATGACCTGCCCGGTCCGTGCCCAGTCGCCGTTCCGATCATAGGGGGTCCCGTGATGCCGCAGCGTCCACGCATCCATCAGGCAGTTTGCGGGACCGCAGTCAAAGCCGGCGGTCACCGCGCCATCTCGAGCGATGAGCGTGAGATTGGCAATTCCACCCAAGTTCAGTAGCGCCCTGGGTTCGTGATCGACGCCGAATTGGTTGGCGTGGAATAAGGGCGCGAGAGGCGCGCCTTCGCCGCCTAGCAGCACATCACGCATGCGCCAGTCCGCCACGGTGACAATACCCGTCTCGAGCGCCACTCGCTGGGCATTGCCCATCTGCAGCGAATAGGGATGGCGATGTCGAGTGCGATGGCGCAAGGTCTGACCATGCAGGCCAATGGCACGGATCTGTGAGGGCGCATATCCGCATTCGCGGATCAAGCACAACGCCGTGCGCGCAAAGCAAGCGCCGAGTTGCAGGTCGACGGTAAGCGCCGCATCAAGACTCCCGCCCGTTGGATGGCGGGCAATGGCACGGATCTGTCGGCTCAGCCGGCTCGGCAGCGGGTGAGACAGGGCCGCTTCCAATATCGGTTTGCCGTCCACCATATGGATCAGCGCCGCATCAAGGGCATCGGCGCTGGTTCCGGACATCAGGCCGATGTAGCGCGCCATGTCAGAAAATCAATTATTGGTCGACGTCGTGCCGCCTTGTGCCAAGCGTGTGACTGACGCAGATTCCAGCATTGCCAGAAGCGATGCGGCCTGCGCCTTGAAGGCCTTCAGTTCGCGTCCTGTGAGGTTGTCTGCAAGCGCAGTGTTCACTTTGAGGGGATCACGGTGCACCCCATCCACCCGCAGTTCATAGTGCAAGTGTGGCCCCGTGGCCAGTCCGGTTGAACCGACATAGCCGATGAGTTGCCCGGCCTTCACGCTCGACCCAACGGAAATGCCTTTCGCAAAGCCGTTCATATGGGCATACAGTGTTGTGTGGTGCCGCCCATGCGCGATTTCGATGACGTTGCCATAACCGCCCTTGCGCCCCTTGAAGATGATCTTTCCATCCCCCGCGGCTTTGATCGCCGTGCCGCTGGGGGCTGCATAATCCACCCCTTTGTGCGCACGGATGGTGTTGAGAATCGGATGTCGCCGCCCGAGGCTGAATCCCGAGCTGATGCGGGTGAAATCGACGGGGGTGCGGAGAAAAGCCTTGCGTAGGCTGGTTCCGTCCGGGGAGTAATAGCGCGCGCTTCCATCCCCGGCTGAGTGACGGATCGCCCGATAGACTTTCCCTTGATTGCGGAATTCGGCGGCGAGGATCGGTCCGGAGAGGACTTGTTCTCCGTCGCGGAATCCCCCTTCATACACCACGGTCAGGTGGTCGCCCGCGCGCAGATCCAAGGCAAAATCGATTTCATACGCAAAAATTTCAGCAAGTTGCAGGATCGCCTGTTGGGTCAGGCCGGCATCTTTCCCGGCCTGAAGCAAGGAACTTTTGATCACACCGTGGGCAGTGACTTGTCGATTCTCCACCGGGTGAGTGATGAGCTCGGACTGGAACTGCTCGCCTTCTCGCGTGACATGGAGCGTTTTGAGGGGGTCGATGTCACGGACGAGCTCTGCGATCCGTCCTCCGTCACCCATCTTGATCCGAAACTCGTCGCCGGGCTGGATGTTGCGGAGGTAGCGCTTGTAATTGCCGATCTGGGTAATTGCCTGGAGATCCTCCCGCGGCAGCTCGAAGCGTTCGAAGATGCGCGACAGGGAGTCGCCGCGATTGACGGTCAGGGAAATCCAGTTCGGATCCGTGAAAGGATCATCAGCAGCCGCGAACGGGAATGCGCGATCCTCGCCCAAAAGCTGAACGGAGTCGTTTCGCCAGTCGTTGCCGAGAATGCCCGCCAGGGTTTGTTCGGTCAGACGCAGGATGCCGGTGGTCTCTTCTGGGGTCAGGGACGCCGGTGATTCGAACACGCCCGGTTCGATCATTTGCCGCATGGCCGCCGCATCGCCCATGTGAAGGGCGAAACTCAGAGACAATACGGGTAGCGCGGCACCGAAGACAAACCAATGTAGGGGACTGCTTTTCGCGCGTCGGGGAGAACGAGGAGCCTTATAATCCAGTATCACGCGATTGCTTCGATTCATCATGCTTTCCATTCCATCCGTCAAACCCCCCGAACTTGGGAATGGCTGCTACAGATCGCGAAAAGTTAACCCGCGCCGACGGCTATGGCAAGCTGTCGCCCTGTTGGGCCCGCGAGTCGGGACTGCCGACCATGGTCTTCCGAGCCCAGGATTTCACGGCCGGGCGCCCAGAATTTGTATCGACTATATAAGGAGTGGTTCATGAGTGCCGATCCGACGGGCTGGGATCTGCTGATACGCGGAGTCGACGAGATACTTCCCGAAGATGGGTTACGTGAACGTCTGGCGACCGGTAAACCCCTTCGGGTCAAGGTCGGCTTCGACCCCACTGCGCCGGATCTTCATCTGGGGCATACGGTTCTCCTCAATAAGATGCGGCAGTTTCAGGAGCTGGGCCACCACGTCATTTTTCTGATCGGTGACTTCACGGGCCGGATTGGCGATCCGACCGGCAAGAACATCACGCGCAAGCCATTGACGGAAGAGGACGTTCGGCGAAATGCA
>NZ_SRIO01000020.1:0-12500 GCF_004684205.1 Candidatus Macondimonas diazotrophica | reverse complement strand
GGAAAGGGGTTGCAGTGACCAGGCCGCTGCGACTGTTTATCAAAAACACAGCACTCTGCAAACACGAAAGTGGACGTATAGGGTGTGACGCCTGCCCGGTGCCGGAAGGTTAATTGATGGGGTCAGCGAAAGCGAAGCTCTTGATCGAAGCCCCGGTAAACGGCGGCCGTAACTATAACGGTCCTAAGGTAGCGAAATTCCTTGTCGGGTAAGTTCCGACCTGCACGAATGGCGTAACGATGGCGGCGCTGTCTCCAACCGAGACTCAGTGAAGTTGAAATCGCTGTGAAGATGCAGCGTACCCGCGGCAAGACGGAAAGACCCCGTGAACCTTTACTATAGCTTTGCACTGAATTTTGAACCTGCTTGTGTAGGATAGGTGGGAGGCTTTGAAGCGCAGACGCCAGTTTGCGTGGAGCCAACCTTGAAATACCACCCTGGCATGTTTGGAGTTCTAACCTAGGCCCGTTATCCGGGCTGGAGACAGTGCATGGTGGGTAGTTTGACTGGGGCGGTCTCCTCCCAAAGAGTAACGGAGGAGCGCGAAGGTACCCTCAGCGCGGTCGGAAATCGCGCAATGAGTGCAAAGGCATAAGGGTGCTTGACTGCAAGACGGACAGGTCGAGCAGGTGCGAAAGCAGGTCTTAGTGATCCGGTGGTTCTGTATGGAAGGGCCATCGCTCAACGGATAAAAGGTACTCCGGGGATAACAGGCTGATTCCTCCCAAGAGTCCACATCGACGGAGGAGTTTGGCACCTCGATGTCGGCTCATCGCATCCTGGGGCTGTAGCAGGTCCCAAGGGTATGGCTGTTCGCCATTTAAAGCGGTACGCGAGCTGGGTTCAGAACGTCGTGAGACAGTTCGGTCCCTATCTGCCGTGGGCGTTGGAAACTTGAAGGGAGCTGCTCCTAGTACGAGAGGACCGGAGTGGACGTACCCCTGGTGTTCCGGTTGTCACGCCAGTGGCACTGCCGGGTAGCTATGTACGGACGGGATAACCGCTGAAAGCATCTAAGCGGGAAGCCCACCCTAAGATAAGGTTTCCCTGGGCCTTTAAGGTCCCTGAAGGGTCGTCGGAGACTACGACGTTGATAGGCCGGGTGTGGAAGCGCAGTAATGTGTGAAGCTAACCGGTACTAATTACCCGTGAGGCTTGACCATATAACACCCAAGCGGTCTTTTTCATGACACATCCTGTGGTCACATTCCGATTTTTGCCCTTTCAATGAAAGGGTAGCCAGTTTGCCTGGCGGCAATAGCGAGCGTGAACCACCCGATCCCATTCCGAACTCGGAAGTGAAACCGCTCAGCGCCGATGGTAGTGTGGGGTTTCCCCATGTGAGAGTAGGTCACTGCCAGGCTCCTATCAGAAAACCCCGGCCCATATGGGCCGGGGTTTTTTTTGGGTGATTGTTTTTTGCCGGGCGCCAGCTGCATAGAATGCACATTCAAGTTTGCGCTATTCTAGGCCACGGAACATCAAGGAAAGGCAGCGTTCATGAGCAATGTCTCTCGACTATTCAAGAATAACCAAGCCTGGTCTGCCGATATCGTGGCTCACGATCCCGCATTTTTCGAGAGCCTCTCCCAGATTCAGACGCCAGAATTCTTATGGATTGGCTGTTCCGATTCACGGGTGCCCGCCAACGAGATTACGGGCCTGAAACCCGGTGAAGTTTTTGTGCACCGTAACGTGGCGAACGTTGTGGCGCATGGCGACTTGAACTGCCTTGCGGTGGTTCAGTTCGCGGTGGACGTTCTGAAGGTTCGTGACGTGCTCATCGTTGGGCACTATGGTTGCGGCGGTGTCAAGGCGGCCCTTGAAGATTTAAGGCTGGGATTAGTCGACAACTGGCTCCGGCACATCCATGATGTGAAGCTCAAGCATAGCGACCTACTGATGTCGATTCCCGATGAGAAAGCGCGGTTCGATCGTCTCTGTGAGCTCAATGCCATCGAGCAGGCACGACACCTGTGTCAGACGACGGTGATTCAGGATGCCTGGGCGCGTGAGCAGCCTTTGACCGTGCATAGCTGGATTTATGGTTTGACCGACGGAATCATCCATGACCTCGGCTACTCAGTGTCCGATCCTGAAGCGGTCGACGCGCGATACGAATCGGTGATCCGAGGCGGAATCTGACTCAAGCGCTCAGCGGCGGCCGAGCCATTCAATCCGATAGAGATGGCGTTTTCTATCGCGATAGTTCTGCACCGAGCCCTCATACCGCAAGGTTTCCAGCTTGGTCAGATCGACATCGACGATGAGCGCCATCTCAGTGTTCGGGGTGCTTTCGGCCATGATGGCATCATGGGGGAACGCAAAGTCGCTCGGTGAGAATATGGCGGACTCGGCGTATTGAATGTCGAGATTATCCACCTGGGGAAGGTTGCCGACGCTCCCGGCAATCGCCACGTAACATTCGTTTTCGATGGCGCGGGCCTGGGCGCAACGTTTGACTCGGAGGTATCCGTTCTTGGTGTCGGTCCAGAACGGGACGAACAGGATTTGCATCTGCTGATCTGCCAAGAGCCTGGCGAGCTCCGGGAACTCCACGTCATAGCAGATCAGTATGCCGATCTTCCCCGCATCGGTTTCGAAGACCCGCAATTGGTCACCACCGCGCATCACCCACGCGCGCTGCTCATAGGGCGTCGGGTGGACTTTGTACTGCGCATCGATCGTGCCATCGCGCCGGCATAGATAGGCGACGTTGTACAAAATGCCTTCTTCATAAAGCGGCATGCTGCCCGCAATGATGTTGATGTTATAGCTCATCGCCAAGCGCGAGATTTCATCGCGCAGCTGCTCCGTATAGCTCGCCAGATGACGCATTCCGGACAAGGGCGGCTCGGGCGGTGCAAGCCCCATGAGCGGCGCGTTGAAAAACTCCGGGAAAAGCGCAAAATCCGATTGATAGTCCGACAGCGCGTCGATGAAGAATTCCATCTGCTGGATCAGTTCTTCGACGGAGTTGATCCAACGCATTTGCCACTGCAGCACACCGATACGCACGCGATCCTTGCGCTGATTGAATCCCGGTTGCGGTTTGGGCTCATAGTAGATGTTGGTCCACTCAAGCAGCGTGGCATACCCTCGAGAGGCTTCGTCTTCGGGCAGGTAGTTGCGCAATACCCGCTTGACCTGAAATTCATTGGAAAGCTGAAAAGAGAGGATGGGGTCGTAGAGCTCGCGGTGCTGAACGCGTTCAATGTATTCGGGTGGCGACATCTGTTCTGCGTACGCGGCGTAGCCGGGAATTCGCCCTCCCGCCACGATAGCCCGCAAGTTCAGGTGACGGCAAAGCGCCTTGCGAGCCTGATAGAGTCGCCGGCCCAGGCGCATATCCCGAAAACGGGGATCGACGAATACGTCCACGCCATACAGGACGTCGCCGTCCGGATCGTGAGTGGTGAGATAGGCATTGCCGGTAATCTGATCGTAGGTGTGCTGATCCCCGAACTTGTCGTAATCCACGATCACCGAGAACGCCGCAGCAACCACTCGACCGTTGTCCTCGATGCAAATCTGACCTTCGGGGAACGTCGCGATCTGCGAGTAATACTTGTCACGCGGCCATGCCCCTCCGAAGTCGGCATAGACCTGATCCATGAGGGACTGGATGTCTTCGTAGTCGTCCCGCGACAGATTTCGCAGTTTGAGGTGATGCTCCGGAAGTGTGGAGTCACCCCGCGAGGGGACGGTTGATTCGTGTTCGGAGTTTTCCATAGGAGCCTGTAGCCGTGCCTTACCAGCGAACCTTGAAACCGCGACTGTCGATATGGACAAAGGGGCCATGATGCGAATTGGCCTTATACTGACCCACGCCCCCGATCAGATGGGTGTGGGCTGACTCGAGGTCATCGACCCGTTCGACCAGCCACCGGGCATCGCCCATATCGACCCGGCCATCCCGGTTCAGATCATCCATTTCTCCGTCACCGTCACGGTCGATAAACACATCAGCAGCATCGCCCCACAAGTGGCGGCTATATGTGGTTTCATTGCCGATTCGGCGATTGTAGGCCGGAGTACGATATCCGCTCATCACTTCGAAGCTGTTCGCTGCCACGCCGCTGGCGTTTACTTCCTCGAGTACCCCTTCAAGCTTAAGGGGCAGGGCGCTGCGCATGACCATGTACTTCGGTCCGCGCGCGTCCTCCTTACACAAGAACTGGCCAATCCGGAAATGCGGTGAAACGGGGACATTGGCCAGGTCTGGCGTGACTTCGACAAAGCCTCTGGGCGGGCGGTATACGTCCAGATTGTTCAGGGGCGTTTCCGGATAATGACCGATGGGATAGCCGTTCAGGCTGCCATTGGCGGCGCGGCTGCGGGGATGCATGACAAAGACATTGAACTGCATCGTATCGTTGGTATTGAGGCTCTTGAGGCGCAGCCGGTAGAGCCCGGGCGTTATTGGCGCCTTCCAAACCCAGGATCGCGTTTCGACGGCATCAAGCCGACCGCCTTCGGCCAATGCCGCCAAGCGTAACCCCGCCGCCGTTCCGGCAACCTCGATCGGAACGCTCTGTCCCGGCATCACGAATGTCGCCAGTTCGTTATAGGGATTGATAGTTTCGCCGAAAGCCGCGGTAAAACGCGCCCGACTGGCATCGAATGATGATTCCCGGATACTTCCCGAAACGGGACCTGTCACCAAGCAGGCCATGACACCGGCCAGCCAAACGATCTGTCGAATATAGTTCCCTGTCATGTTGCCTCTTCCCACGGCGTTCGCGCCAGATCACGCGCCAGCGCAGCGTCCTCATCGTAAATATCTTCCCTGAAATGGACGTTGTTACCTTGTGCATCCGCCCAGACCGTCCAGTACACGAACTGGATCGCTACCGGTTCGACCCGAATGCCGCGAGTCTTGCCAGCGCTGATGATCGCTTCCATCCGCTCCGGTGTCCATCCCGGCTCGTCTCCCATTACGAATTCGGCCAGAACCAGTGGATCTTCAACGCGAATACAACCGGAACTGAACATTCGCCGCGCACGATTGAACAGCTGCCTGGATGGCGTATCGTGCAGATAGATCTGCTCGTTGTTCGGGAACAGAAACTTGACGCGACCTAAGGCATTGCGTTTGCCGGGCGCCTGGCGGATGCCCAGGCCCGACGGGCGGGTGCCTGTGGCGATCATCTCTTCCAGTTCAGTGCGATCGATGGGGATCGATCCGGCCGCCGTACGTTGGTAAAGCGTCATGCCTTCATCTTCGAGAAAATTGGGGTCAGCCATGATCTTGGGCAGCAAGTCTTCCTTGACCAGGCGCGTGGGAACGGTCCAGGTCGGATTGAAGACCACGGTATTGATTTTCCCCTCCAACAGCGGCGTGGGCCGGTATTGACGGCCGACGATCACACGCGTTTGCCAGACCTTCTGGCCATCGTGCAGCGCGGCCAGTGTAAAAGCGGGTATGTTCACCCGAATCAGCCGACCATGCTCTTCGAGCACCGGCCAGCGTTGACGTTCCAGGTTCGCCCTCAGTTGATCGAGGCGGCGCGTGCGTGGGGTATTGAGCATCGCCAGGGTGGCCGGGCCCACGACGCCGTCGTCTTCCAGGCCCATATGCGTTTGAAATCGCATCACACGCTGAACCAACCCGGAATCATAGATCAACGGATCATCCGGCGAGATCTCCGCTGTCGGCGTCTCGGGAAGGGCGAATCGCTCCCATGCCGCGACACACTCGCGCAGCTGCGCCACACGGGGGTCACGCTCACCGGGCCGCAGCGACGCCGTCCCCACGGGGAATACGGGAAACTCCGGCATGCCCTCGAGACGCACCAACGCCGCCTGCAATCCGGCGTAGATCGCCGGATCGGCCGGGCGTGGCGTCAGATGCGACGCCACCTGATCATGATCCACCGCGACCGCGAGCAGAACGGAGAGCTGGGGCAGGGCGTTCATCAGCACGGCATCCAGTCCGGGCCGTCCCGGATAGGCACGTCCGGTATCGAGGTGAACACTCAAGGCGAAGAACGCATCGGTGGCCCACCATTCCAGCTGATTGCGCAGCCGCTCGGGCAGCGGGATGTTGGGTGCCGATTCAAGCCCTTCCCGCAGCACCGTGGCATGATAGTCGTCAGGATCAAGGCCGTGATCGCCCAGGGTTTCGAGAAACTGCACCAGGCTGAACAAGGCCGGGCGCGGCATTTCCGCATCGAACCAGATCGGCCGATTCTCGCGTTCGGCATAGAATTGCTGAACGGCGGATGCGCTCCAGAGCGGTTGCAATCCGATTGAATCGAGCGGGGCCATGACCGAGGCCGCAAGCGACGCCGCGTGGCAGAGGATGAACAGGGCGATGACTCTTCCGGCCCGGAACATGAACCGCTGCTGCCAGTCAGGCGCGCTTTCTGGCCAACGCGAGGCAGGCGGACGATTCGATTGGTCCAACATAGGCAAGGCGGGGATCCCACCGGCGTGACTCAGCATGATGATCATCCGAAGCAGATGGCCGGTACGGCCCATCAATGTGGCATCGGCAGTGTCGTTCAATCCTTGGGGGATGTCGAATCGTCGCGCCGGTCTGTTCAGGTGGACCTGCATTTTTTTATCATCTCGGAAGTGCAACAATCGCTTTACGTCACGATGTCTTCCTGATTGAAGTGCCGTGATGGCATTTGACTGCGCACGGCTGGCGGGAAAGTGACCATGACCGTATTTTATCTGGTATTCGAAGTTCGACCTTCACGATTGAATCACACGCATGTGGGCGGCGCCTATGTGCACTGCTGGATCCGGCGGGATTCCGACGATGCAATCGCCGATCATCTGGCCGCGCGATTGGAAGCGGAAGGCTGGGCGGTCGTTTCATGGTCCCAACCGGCGCCGGTCCAGCGCGAGGAGCTTCTCGCCGACGAGGATGCCCTCGAGGCCTTTGACATGGCTATGCGCGATGGCGAAGCGTTGCAACTTCACAGCTGGATCTTCGAGGGTGACGACTGAGTGTCTCGGCCGACCTTCCTGATCATCGGTGCCCAGAAAGCGGGCACAACCTGGCTGGCACACAATCTGGCCGAGCATCCACAAATCCACCTACCGGCCGAAGAGCTGCATTTTTTTGACAAGGCAGACCGATTCGCCCGCGGGCAGACCTGGTACGAGCGCCAGTTCGCGCCCGCGACCGGCGCGTGCCGGGTGGGGGAAAAGACGCCGGACTATCTGTGGAGCGAGGATTCGGGGGCGGAAGGCCACACCCCCGGCATCGCTGCGCGCATCCATGCCATGTATCCGGACATGAAGCTGATCTGTATCTTGCGCGATCCGGTGACGCGCGCCGTCTCCGCGGCGCGGCACCTGATCCAGACCGGCCGGGTTTCGCCCGCGATTTCCCTCGATGCGTTGCTGGTCGGGGAAGCGGCAGGGCTGGCCGAACCGCATGGGGTGCTGGATCAGGGGTTTTACGCCCGGCATTTGCGCGAGTATCAGCGGTATTTTTCGCCCGAACAGCTCTGTATCGTCTTTTATGAGGATGACTTGCAGGCCAATCCCCTGGCGACGCTACAGCAGATGTGCACGTTTCTCGCTGTCGATGCCGACCATGCCTTTGCGGATCGGGCGCGGCGAATCAACGCCCATGCCACGAGTCGCCTCGGACTTTCGCTCGGCCACGCCCTGCCGGCGCTCAGGCCCTGGATTCGCGCGGTGGATCGGCGTTGGCGGCGGTCCTATCGCCCGGCGGTGTCGGCGGCAACCGTCGCGCATCTGCGCGCGGTGTATGCGCCGGCCAATGCCGAACTGTTTGCGATGCTCGGGCGCTCGGCGACGCGTTGGCAGCCGACGTAGATCACGGCTCGGGACGGAGCTTCATCAAGGGAGCGGATGTGGAATTTTCCTGCGATATCGAGATCACGGCGAACGCCGAACAAATCTTCCCCTGGCTGGAAGAGCCTGAGCGGATGCAGCGCTGGGTTCACGGGTTGGAACATTCAGAGTACCTTTCGCCGGAAGCGCCGGTGGACATCGGGACGCGGTTTCGCCAGCGCATGCGCGAGATGGGCCGAACGGTGACCTATGAGGGGGAAGTCACCGAGCGTACGCCCCCGGGTTTGCTGGGCGTGGCGCTCGCCCATCGCCGGTTTCGCATGCAGATCCGCTACCAGCTGACTTCACGGGGACCCACCACGCATGTGACGTACGGTTTGCACTTGGAGGCGCTGGATAGTACGGTTGCGCGCATGGAACGAGCCTTGGGCTGGATGCTTGAGCGCGGCGCCCGCCAGCAACTGACCCGCCTCAAAGCGTGCGTGGAACAGGAAGCGGATCCGCCCGCGCCAACACGATGATCAAAAGCGGTCTATAGTGATGCGGTGGCATTCGGCCGCCTCGGTGACAAGGTCCGATCCAGTGCTGAGAGGGGAGCACGGCAGTGGAGCGGGGCCGGTACGGCCGGCAAGCCAGGGTTGATGAGTGAATAAGGCTTCGGTGGCACCATGTGTCCGTCACCGGGCCAGACAACGAACGCCCCAGGGATTGAGGGGTATGCACCATATGGGTATGAAGGAGATATCCGCAATGAGGCGAGGAATATTGAAGGGAACGATTGCGGCCTGTGCGCTGGCGCTCGCGGGTTGCGCGTCGGATACCCCACAGGTCAGCTATGAGGTGCCGGATCAAAAGGTACTGTCGGGGCAGCACAATCGGGTGGCCATGTTCACGATTGACGAGCCCGATGTATACGATGTCCGGATCTACAACTACCCAGGGCCGGATACCCCGGGCATTACCTTGCCCGGGCGGATCGTCGGAACCACCGTGACCGCCGCCGGGCGCGCGGCCGATACCGCGGGGCGAACCCTGGCGCTGAGCCAGGCGATCAATGAGTGGAACTTCAACGTTGGCCGAACATTGACCAACGAGGTGAAGGAACGGATCGAGGCGCATGGGTACACCGTGGAGGAGGTCCACACCGACAACCATCGCCACACCAGCGCGTATCGGAATCACAAATACCTGGGCACCTATCCGACCACCAGTCAGCCGGTCGACGCCTTCCTGCACGTTTATATCGAATTTGCGGGGTACACCGCGCCGACGCCGACTGAGCCCTACACACCGACGCTGGAAGTCTTCATGGACGTCGTCGATCCGGATTCCAAGGATCGGGTCTATGCGACCAGCCTGGTCTACGGCGGTCCTGTCCCGGTCAGTGACGCCAACAACATGCCGGCTGATCCGCAGTTCACGGTGCGGGACTTCGAATGGTTGTGCGCCGGTCCGAATGCCTGTGAAGAAAACCCTGCCGTGAAGGGGCTGCGCGCAGCGTCCAAGGGGGTGGCCGAATTGGTCGAGCGCCACCTTTTTGCGAAGAAAGGATCATAGGTATCCTCGTCTCGCATTGATCGAAAAGGCCCCGCAAGGGGTCTTTTCTTTTGGGGGAGCCCGCTTAGCTATCGCGTTCGTCCGGAGCGGACGCCGGTGCATTTCGGCATCAGGCCGGGAGCTCAGGGGTTGACTGAAGCCGAGTCAGTCATCGACGCGCCGCTGCCAATGCTGGAAAGCCATGGCGTGCGGGTTTTTGGCATCGGCGGCATAGGCGGATTCGGAAACGAGGATCCAATCGATCGGCGTCAGCGGCGGGAAGAACGTGTCGGCGCTGACCTCGGTGTCCACCCGCGTGAGGAAAACCTCGTCAGCCAGCGGCAGGAAGGCGGCATAGACCTGCCCGCCACCAATCACCATCACCACATCGCCGTCCGCCACCGCCAGCGCGGCCGTTACGCTTTCCACGCGAGTGGCTCCGGCGAATTGTTTGACCGGATCGCGGGAGAGCACGAGGTTCTGCCGACCCGGCAAGGCGCGGCCGATCGCGGCGTAGGTCTTGGCGCCCATGACGATGGGGTGTCCCAGGGTCAACGCCTTGAAATGCGCCAGATCCGCCGGCAGATGCCAGGGGAGCTGATTGTCGCGCCCGATTCCACCGGCGCGGTCACAGGCAGCGACCAGACAGATGCGCGGCCGGCGCCCGGTCATACCGCCACCGGCGCCTTGATGGCCGGATGGTGCTGATAGTCGGCCAGTTCGATGTGCTCGAAACCGAACGCATCGATGTCGCGCACCGTGGGATCGAGGTGCAGCTTCGGCAAGGGATACGGCGTTCGCGTCAGCTGTTCGCGCACCTGTTCCAGATGATTGTCGTAGATGTGGCAATCCCCACCCGTCCAGATGAACTCCCCCGGCTCGAGCGCGGTCACCTGCGCGATGAGATGGGTCAGCAGCGCGTAGGAGGCGATGTTGAAGGGAACGCCCAGAAACAGATCCGCGCTGCGCTGATAGAGCTGGCAGGAGAGTCGCCCTGCGGCCACATGGAACTGGAACAGACAATGGCAGGGGGCCAGCGCCATATGCGGCAGCTCGGCCACGTTCCAGGCGCTCACGATGTGACGCCGTGAATCCGGATCGCCTCTGAGCTGCGCAATGAGCTGCGCGATCTGGTCGATCGTCTCGCCGTCCGGCGCCGGCCAGGCGCGCCATTGCCGGCCATAGACCGGGCCCAGCTCGCCGTGTTCATCCGCCCACTCGTCCCAGATGGAGACGCCGTGTGCGTTCAGATAGCGAATATTGGTTTCCCCGCGTAGAAACCACAGCAGTTCATAGACGACCGACTTGAAATGCACCCGCTTGGTCGTCACCAACGGAAAGCCGTCCTGCAGATCGAAACGCAGCTGATGGCCGAAAACCGACCGGGTGCCGGTACCCGTCCGGTCCGCCTTGGGCGTGCCGGTTTCAAGCACATGGCGCAATAGATCGAGGTAGCTGCGCATCAGCGCGTCACCTTCTGCATCGGCGTCGCCGAGACCGTCTGGCCATGGCGTCGGGCCCAGGCCAGCAGGTACAGCCCGAACAGGATCATCGGCACGCAGAGCAGCTGACCCATCGTGAACCAGCCGAAAGCGAGATAGCCGATGTGGGCATCCGGCTCGCGCACGCCCTCGACGGCAAAGCGGAAGATTCCATAGAGCAGCAGAAACAGTCCGGAAACCGCCCGGGTTGGTCGGGGTCGGCGCGAATACACCCACAGCACGGCAAACAGCACCATCCCTTCGAGCGCGGCTTCATAGAGCTGTGACGGATGGCGCGGCCAAGGGCCCGCCCCCGGAAACACCATGCCCCAGGGCAGGTCTGTCGGCCGTCCCCACAGCTCGCCATTGATGAAATTGCCGATGCGTCCGGCGCCGAGACCCAGCGGCACCAGAGGCGCCACGAAATCGGCCAGCCGCCAGAAGCCGCAGCCCAGGCGATTGCCGTACCAGATCATCACGGCGATCACCCCGAGCAGCCCACCGTGGAAGGACATGCCGCCCTCCCAGATGCGCAGGATGGACAGGGGATCGCCCAGGATGCGCGGCAGGTCGTAGAAGAATACGTAACCCAGGCGTCCCCCCAGGATCACACCCAGCGCGACGTAGGTGGTGAGGTCACCGACCTGTTCCGGTGTGAGCGGGGTGTCGGGGCGGCGCGCCCGATGGCGACCCAAGGCCCATCCCCCCAGAATACCGATCAGATAGGTCAGACCGTACCAGTGGATGGCAAGCGGCCCCAGTTGCAGGGCGACGGGATCGATGGCGGGATAGGTCAGCATGGCCGACATGGTACACCAGCCCCGATTGCAGGGCAGCAGGCGATTTTGGGGGTGTCGTTGCGTCGTGGAGCGCCAGGGGCGGCGTTGGCGCGGAGACCCTTTCGGCGTCATTACTGGCTAGGCAGCGCTTATGTCGGTCCAGGGCATTACGCGGGAAGCGACTGTTCCGCCGGCCACAACGCCTTTACCTCAAGCGAAATCCTCCGGTGCCTGGCGCTGCCAGTCGACGAGGGAACTGCGAAAGTCGAATCGGAAGGGGAAGCCAAGGGCTTTGAGGGTGCCCGGCACGATATGCGTCGGGCGCGCGGCCTTGCGCACCCGCACCGGATGGATGGGGCTGTTGCCGCCGAGGGCGGCATTGATCAGTCCGGCGGCGGGGACGAGCAGGGGAAGCGGCAGCGGCAATACCGGCGCGCGGCTGCCGAGATGCGTCTTGATGTGGCTGACCAGCGCGCCCAGTGGCTCGGTCGGGTCTTCCACGTAGTTATAGCGGAGAATCGGTTCAGGCCGATCCATCATGAAGGCGATGCTGTCCAGCAGGCCCTCGATGTAGCCGTAGGATTTGTGAATGTCGGGTGAGCCTGGATAGGCGAAATAGCCCCGCTTGATGGCGCGGACCATGCGCAGGATGTTGCCCGGGTCGCCCGGTCCGTAGATGACGCCGGGCCGGCAGATGACAAGGCGCCGCTCCGGGCCGGCCTGCAACCACTGCTCGTGGATCAGCTCCGCCGGATACTTCGAGCCGCCGTAAGGGGAAACGGGGCAGATCGGCGCGGTTTCATCGGTCGGTCCATCGGTCGGCCCGTAGACGGCGATGCTGCTCGTGAAATAGATATTGCGGCAATCCACTGCCTCGGCATAGGCCGTGACATTCCGCGCGCCGGCCAGATTGGTCTCGAAGTAC
>NZ_SRIO01000019.1 GCF_004684205.1 Candidatus Macondimonas diazotrophica | reverse complement strand
GTTCAAATCCTGCCGCGCAGGCCATGTTCCCGTCTTCTAACTGGTTAGGATACCAGACTTTCAATCTGGCGATACGGGTTCAAATCCCGTCGGGAATACCATCTCCACAACGAGCACGAAAGGAATGCCAGCCAGCCGAAAATATCGCCGGACCGACGACATGTTGGCTTCGCCGCTCTACGCGCATCCGCAATATATGGCCTGGAAAGCCACATGGCAGGAACAACGCGACGCCGTGCTCGGGGAAGACGCCATCAAGGAGCGCGCCCAGACCTATCTTCCCAAGATGTCGGCAGCCGATGCCGAAGATTACAAGGAGTTCCTGTCCCGCGCCGTCTTCGTAAACATGAGCGCGCGGACCAAGAACGGCCTCGTCGGCGCAATTTTCCGCAGAGCCCCCGACATTGTCGGCATTCCAGACAAGTTCAAGGACGATCTTGAACACAAGTTCACCGACGACGGAAACGATCCCGCCTTCGCTGCGAAGCTGATCGTCGATGAGATCATGGAGACAGGCCGCGTTGGCGCCCTGGTCGACCGGGGCAACAAGCCAACCGATGTTCCCTATGTCTCGATCTACCGGACCGAGAATATCGTCGATTGGGATTATGAGAAGATCGAGGGGCGCTGGACCCTGACACGGGTCGTCCTGCGGGAAGGCCGGCAGGAACGGAGCGGGGAGTATTCCTTCTTCCAGCACGCCATCCTGACCTCGTACCGCGTCCTGGTTCTCGAAGCCCAGAACGATGGGACCCACACCCATGTCTACCGCCAGCACCTGTATTTCAAGCAAGGCGCAGATGCCTCCCTGGAAGGCGCCCCGGACGAGGTTCGAACCCCCATCAACCGGGGGCGGACCTTCGACCGCATTCCGTTCGAGTTTTTCGGGCCTTTCTCGGGCACAGCCGAGATCGAGAAACCTCCGATCCGCGATATTGTCACGCTGAACCTGGCGCATTACCGCGACTATGCCCAACTGCAGCATGGGCGCTATCACACCGCACTTCCGATCTATTACGCTCCGACCGCAGGCCAGAACAAGGAATATGTCATCGGCCCGAATGTCGTGTGGCAGATCGGACCGGAAGATGAGAAACCCGGTATCCTGGAGTTCCACGGAACCGGTCTTAAATCCCTCGAACAGTCGCTTGTCGAGAAGGAGAACCAGATTGCCGCGCTTGGCGGTCGCCTGATTTCCCAGGCTCAGGCCCAGGCTTCCCTCTCAGACAACGAACTGCGCATGAAGGAGGCCAACGAGGCCTCTCTCCTCCTGAATGTGGTCCGCGTCGTGGATCGCTCGGTGACCCGCCTCCTGCGCCTGTGGGTCCAGTGGCACGAAGGCGCCGCCAGGCCCCGGACCGATATCAGGATCGCGCTGAGCAAGGACTTCCTCCTCAACCACTCCGGCGCACGCGAGTTCCGGGCGATTCACTCCATGTACATGGACGGAATTCTGCCGATCGAGGTTGTCTATGACTATCTCGTGAAATCGGACGTGGTCCCGGAAGAGATGACCCTCGAAGAGTTCAAATCGCTCCTCGACAATCCGAACAGCTTCATCAATCAGCCGGACTTTGAAGCCCGCAAGGAAGGCTTCGCGGATGCGAATGCTCGCCAGAAGGCGAAAGAGGACGAAGCCGCACGCGCCAGCGCGGAAAAACTCGCCAAGGAACAGGCGACCCAATCTCCACCCGGCGACCAGCCACCTCCCCAGGATGAGTAATCAGTTCGACAGACTGCTGGACACACTGGCGGACGAAGCGCCGATCTATGGTCTGTTGGACGATGATGACCTGGAAGCACACAAGCGCCGGCTCCCAGGAAGACGAAAAGCGCGCAAGCAATCCGGATCGAGACCAACGAGGAAACGCCGATCATGACCAAACTTCCAGCCCTTTCAGTCACTGCACGCACGCAGGCTGTGATCGCAGCCATTGCGACTTTCCTTACACTCCTGGCGAACGCATTTGGCGTCCCTGTCGAGGAAACGACGGGAATCCAAGGCGATGTCGTCAACTTCACCGCCCTGGCGACCGCGCTCTACGCGGCAGGCGCCGCCCTGTACGACCGAATTCGCAATGCGGCTGAGAAAGCCACGACCCAGGACGACAGTTCGGATTCGTAAAACACCGGTCTGCGCCATTGCGCCGCCGGACAGCAGCGCGTAAGTCCGCCGCGATGCAGAAAGTCGCGCTTATCGATTATGACTCCGGGAATGTGCACTCGGCCAAACGTGCGCTGGTGGAAGCCGCGCGCCTGGTAGGAAAGCGCGCCGATATCCAGCTGACCGCCGATCCGGAATTCATCGCCAAAGCCGACCGGATTGTCCTGCCCGGCGTCGGCCATTTCGCCCAGTGCAAGGGCGAGCTGGAAGCGCGCACCGGCGTGATCGAAGCCATGGAAGAAGCCGTGCATGAGCGCGGTAGGCCTTTCCTCGGCATCTGTGTCGGCATGCAGCTGCTCGCCGATTTCAGCCTGGAGGATGGCGAGACCTCGGGTCTTGGCTGGGTCCATGGCATGGTCCAGCCGATTGAGCCGGGCGCCGGTTTGCCCGTGCCGCATATGGGCTGGAACAGCCTCGATATTCGCATGGACCACCCGGTGCTACGCGATCTCAGCGAAGAGCCGCACGCCTATTTCGTGCATTCCTATGCGCTCTCGCCGGAAGACGAGAGCCAGATCGCCGCGCTGACCGAGTATGGTCGACCCATCGTGGCCGCCGTGGCGCGCGAGAACGTCTTCGGCACCCAGTTCCATCCGGAAAAGAGCCAGGCGGTCGGCCTGAAACTGCTCTCCAATTTCCTCGCCTGGAAACCCTGAAAATGCCCTTCACCCTCTATCCCGCCATCGACCTGAAGGATGGCCAGTGCGTCCGGCTGATCCGGGGCGAGATGGACCAGGCGACGACCTTCAACGCCGATCCGGCTAACCAGGCCCGCCAGTTCGTCGCCATGGGCTTCGACCACCTGCATGTGGTCGACCTCAACGGCGCCTTCGCGGGGGAGAGCGCCAATGGCGATGCGGTGCGCGCGATCCTGGCGGCGACAAATGTGCCGGTGCAACTTGGCGGAGGCATCCGCACCCGTGCCCAGATCGAGGCCTGGCTGGAGGCGGGGCTCTCGCGCGTCATCCTCGGCACGGCGGCCCTGCGTGATCCGGACCTGGTCCGCAGCGCGGCGCGCGACCTGCCCGGGCGGATTGTCGTCGGCATCGACGCCAAGAATGGCCGGGTTGCCGTGGAGGGCTGGGCGGAGACCTCCGACATGCTGGCGGTGGACCTGGCAAAGGCCTTCGAGGGCTGTGGCGTCGCCGCGATCATCGCCACCGATATTGGCCGCGACGGGCTGAAAACCGGGGTAAATGTCGATTTTACCGCCGAACTCGCCTCAGCCGTCTCCATTCCGGTGATCGCCAGCGGCGGCGTGGCGAGCGTGAGCGACATCACCGCCCTGCGTGCGGCAGAGGTCGAGCGTCCCGTGGCCGGCTGCATCCTTGGGCGGGCGCTTTATGATGGCGATATCGACCCCGAACAAGCCCTTGAGCAGGCAAAAAGTTCCTAACGCAGGGCCTTTTCCTCAAGCCCTGACATGGCCTGGCGGGCAGCCAGCGCTGCGCCCACCTCGTCCAGGCTTATCCCGCGTGCGCGCAGGGCCACCATCAGGTGATAGAGTACATCGCCGGCCTCGCTGGCGACGGCCTCATCGCTCTCGCTGACCAGGGCGAGGGCCAGTTCGACCGCTTCCTCGCCGAATTTCTTGGCGCACTTGCCGGTGCCTTTCGCCAGCAGTTTTGCCGTGTAGGAAGCCTCCGGGCCCCCGCCCCCGCCGGCGCGCGCATCCACTGTCTGGGCGAGATGGTCGAGTGCGGCGAAAAACTCCGCTGGCGAGCCGAGCCTTTTTTCCTCGCTCATGCTGCATCTCCTTCAAACGGGCGTACCGGTGCGCCGGCCTCGGCCAGCGCGGTACGGGCCTCGGCAAGGCTCACTTCACCGAAATGGAAGATCGAGGCGGCGAGCACGGCATTCGCCCCGCCCTCGATGACAGCCGGCCCGAAATCTGCCGCCGATCCGGCCCCGCCCGAGGCGATGACGGGAATGTTTACGGCCTCGGTGACGGCCTTGAGCATCGGGATGTCGAAGCCGGATTTGGTGCCGTCCTTGTCCATGCTGGTGAGCAGGATTTCCCCCGCGCCCAGTTCCTCAGCACGAATGGCATGCTCCACAGCGTCCACGCCGGAAGACGTGCGCCCACCATGAGTATAGACCACATAACGCTCCCCTTCGAGCCGGGCATCTATGGCTACCACCACGCATTGGCGTCCGACGCGCGCGGCGCATTCGGCGATCACGTCGGGGTTGGCCACGGCGACGGAATTGATCGCCACCTTGTCGGCCCCCGCGCGCAACAGCTGGACCATGTCCGCAGCCGAGCGCACGCCCCCGCCCACGGTGAGCGGCATGAAGCACTGCTCGGCTGTGCGGGTGACGACTTCCAGCATGGTGCCGCGCTCTTCATGGCTCGCGGTGATGTCGAGGAAGCAAAGCTCGTCTGCGCCGGCCTCGGAATAGGCGCGCGCCAGCTCCACCGGATCGCCGGCATCGCGCAGGTCGACAAAGTTCACACCCTTCACGGTGCGCCCGTCCTTGACGTCCAGGCAGGGGATGATGCGCGTCTTCAGCATTCTGGACGTATAGGCTCACAGCAAGGATTGTAAATAGGCTATGGAGAGGAGTCACGGAAGGACTTCGGTATCCTGGAGAATTTCTGCCAATAATGGTTAATTGGCTTGACTTTTAGGCTCTTTTATTGTATAAATCCCCGTAAATCAGAGCACGCAGTTCGGCGAACCGCACCTGACACCTGATTCACCCTCCCGACAAACATCAAGGCGAAATCTCGGAGAGACTATGCCCGTAATCACACTCCCGAACCGGGAAGACTGGCCGCAGGAACTGCGCGACCAACTGACCGAAGGAGAATCCGGCGGATTCTCGCTCAATGTCGTCCCAAAGACTCGTCTCGACGAGTTCCGTCAGACGAATATCGACACGTCGCGTGAACGCGACGACCTGAAGAGCAAGCTGGATGCCTATATCAAGGCACTCGGCGACGAATTCGATCCCGAGACCTTCGAGACCGAGTTCGAGCAGCTCAAGCAGATCGCCCAGCGCGTGGCGGACGGCGAACTCACTGAGTCGACCGACATCGAGAAACGCGTCGAAGACCGCGTCAAGAAGATGCGGGAAGACCTCGAAGGCCAGAACCGGGCCATGGCGCAACGCGCGAAAGATGCGGACGCACGGGCGGCGGAAGCCGAGAAGCGCTTTCAGAATTCGGTCCTTGAGCGCGCTGTCTATGACGCCGTCCTGGACCCAGAGACGGGCGCCAATCCCGAGGCTCTCTCCTACATCGTAGCGGACGCGACTCGCGTTTTCCGCTTCGACGAAGACGGCGAGATGATCCCGAAGAAGGGCGAAGCCACGATTTACGGCTCAGACGGCGCGACGCCGATGTCGATGAAGGAGTGGGTCACGGAGCACGTCTCCAACAACCGACTCCTCGCCAAACCCTCAGCCGGCGGCGGAAATTCGCCCGATCCGACCAAGAAGCATCTGGGTCTCTCGGAAGATGAATATCGCAAGATGACTCCGATGCAGAAGCTGGCGGCGGCGAACAAGAACACGACCGCGCGACGCTAGGCGCTCGAACACACAAGGACAGGCGATCTCCGGGGGAGGTCGGGTCTCTAACACAGACCTGATCTCCCTTTTTGTTTGTCCTGACCAGGCATCGGCGCATCGCGCCGGTCCGACTGACTTCTGGAGCCACCCGTGACCGGACGGTGCGGGTGCTTCTCACGACGCCGGGGGCGTCTCCAACAAACCCGTCCCTGAAACCGTGAAAGCACAAACTCCAAAGAGGACTTCAAATGCTGACTCTGGTCGAAGCCGCCAAGCTCGTCGACGGTGATGTCAAGCGCCAGGCCGTGATCGAGATGTTCGCATCTTCGAGCGACCTACTGCGTGTGATGCCGTTCGAGGATATTCCGGGCGACTCCTTCTCCTACTCCACCGAAGGCGAACTGCCGGGCGTGGCGTTCCGTGGCTATAACCAAGGCTACGACGAAAGCACCGGCATCATCAACAACGCGACCGAGATGCTCCGCATTGTCGGTGGCGACATGGATGTCGACAAGGCCATGATCAAGACGCGCGGCGAGACCGTGCGCAGCACTCACGAGGCGCTGAAGGTCAAGTCGATTGCTCTGTCCATCACGGGCAAGATCATCAACGGCGATTCCGAAGCGAACCCGCTGGAGTTCGACGGCCTGCGCAAACGCATTGTCGGCGATCAGCTGATCGGCACGACCGCTTCGAACGGCTCGCAGACCTCGGGCGGCGACCCGCTGTCCATCGAGCTTCTCGATGACGCCATCGATGCCGTCGACAATCCGACCCACCTGGTCATGTCGAAGAAAATGCGGAACAAGCTCAACGTGGCTGCCCGCAAGAATATCGGCGGCGACATTGTGTGGGACAAGGACGAGTTCGGTACTCGGATCGCCTATTACAACGATCTGCCGATCCTCGTCACGGACCGCGACAATGAGAACAACCCGGTCATCGGCTTCAATGAAGCCTGTCCTGGCGGTGGCACCGGCGGCACGTCGATCTACATCGTCTCGTTCGGTCCGAACATGATCACCGGCCTGCAGAACGGCATCCTCGAAGTCGAAGACCTCGGCGAGATCGATGCGAAGCCGGTGTACCGTACCCGTCTCGAATGGCTGGTCTCCTTTGCCGCCCAACATGGCCGCTGCGCGGCCCGTGTGTGGGGCATCAAGAATGCGGACGTCGTCAGCTAAGGCTGAAGGCTGGGGCGGGAATTGATCCCGCCCTCCGCCACCCCAACTGACTGCTCAAAGAGGATACTCTCAAAATGCACTCCACCGTCCGTTACATGTATGATGAGGCCACCGCCTTCCGTACCATTGACGACTCCGTTACGGCTCTGACTGCTGACACGGACTCCGATGCCGTGACTCTCGACCGTCTGAACAACATTCGCGGCGCGGACCAGGGCCAGCTCGGTGCCCAGACCTACGCTGTCGTGGTTGTCGTGACCGAAGCGACCATTGTCTCGGAAAGCCCGGATACGCCGGAGGAATACTCCTTCAATATCCAGTCCGACGACGACGTGGTCTTCGACACGTTTGAAGCGAACGCCGTCGGCACCTATGTCCGCCTTCTGGACGCCCAGGACATGAACCGGCTTGACCCGGACGCTGTCTCGATCCACCTCGCCCTTGATGTCACCGGCACTGCGCCGAGCTTCAAGTATGTCGCGTGGCTCGCACCGGTGAACAAGTAATCACCGCAGGGGCGGCACCCCACCGCCCACCACTCTGAGATAGGGGAGGGACGTTCTCTCCCCTTTCTTTTCCTGAAACTGCTTTGAGACTCGACATCATGGCCCAGAACTTCATCACCATCTACAACAAGGACGGCAAGGCGGAGGAGCACCTTCGAGCGAACGCCGTCGACCTGACCCGTCATTGCGGATATACGTGGGCGCCAGGCAAGAAGACACGCCCGAACGATCCGGCGCCGATTCCGAAAGAGGACGACGACGCGCCGTATCTCGGTCACGAGTCCCAGCCCAAGAAGGAGAAGGCCCCTCTTCAGGTGCTGAAGGAGCGCGCGACCGAACTGGGCATCAGCTTCACCAACCGCGCGACGGAGAACTCGCTCAAGGCGAAGATCGAGGAGGCTGAGGCCGCCCTTCCTGCCGCCGCATCCGAGGATGCCGGCGGAGAAGGTGAAGAAGACGAGACCGAAGAGGAATAATCCTTATGGCCCACCTGCAAAAAGTCTATGCTCCTGACGGCGAAATGTTTGAAGTCCGCGAGAGCCTGGTTCCGGAGCTTGTTCTCCAAAAAGGTTGGACCCGCTCGAAACCTGTCCCCGTCAGCACGCCAAGGCCGGCGAAAAAGCCTTCCAAGGTGTCCAAACCACCTCTTTCCGGTTTTCGGGCCAAGGTCCCGGACGAACCTGTTTTGAAGCCCGAAAAGGATTCCGAGGAATAACCTCCCGAGAAACTGGTTGTAGGAAACCCCGTCCATAGTGGCGGGGTTTTTGCTTTCAGTTTGACAAGTTTTTTCTTGCCACGGCCACCTGTTGACGATTTAATGTGTCCATAAATGAATCTCTTTTCCGGAGGGCGACATGCAAACGGGAGCGATGCTCACGTTATACAGGAATAGCGGAGGCCTTACGCAAGAACAGGCCGCTACAGATCTTGGTTGCACTCAGGCGAATCTCTCCAAATGGGAGAAGCAGGGAATACCTGCCAGACAAAGATCGCGCGTGTTGTCGAAAATCATGCCCGTTCTCGAAGATGAAAATGAGCGTTCCGTTATCAGTTCTGTCAATGCGACCGTAAAACATATCAGTTATCTCGGGACGGACTTCAGGATACGAGCCATATCGGCGTCTTCTGCGCGCTACCACGGAGTTCCGGCAAGGGATTTGCTCGGGAAGAGCATGATCAAACTGAACCAGATCCCGGAACTCGAACCTTTCGTGGAGGAACTCTGGGATAGGAAAATCTTTGGTGGAGGCATCCTCCAGGCGTTTGCCGACGGGCTTCCGGTTGATCCAGATCGATCAGGCGTTCCTAGCGGGAAGATGGTGTGCCGAGTGATCCCCGTGGGGATTGCGGTCGAGGGAAGCAGGGGAATTTTGTGTTCTTTTACACCATCTTTCCTGAAGCCTCACCGGGTCACGATGGAATTTCAGGAGCCGCTTTGATGCGTAGGGGTTCTACAGGAAAACAGTATCAACCACTTCCTGGGGGTGAGGGTACACTATATTGCGCACTTGCCCGGAGAGTGCAGAGAGATTGTGAGTACACACAAGGGGAGATGGCGCGGAGATACGATGTCAGTGAGCGGACCATACAGAGGTGGCTCGCTGCGGATGCTTCGCCAAGGGCGCAACACATTCAAAGAATTCTGCAGGACGTTTCCGATCAGGGTTTTCCGATAATCACCTCAAGGGCCGCATTGTCCAGGCGGGTGAGAAATAATCCGAACCACGAGTTCGCGCTGAATCACAGAGGGGAGATCGTCGCTGTATCGGAAGGACTGAGACAGCTTGCTTCACTGTTCCCAAGATCTCCTTTTTCCGCCACTCACCCTGCCGGAACCTATTTGGATGCGTGCATATTGGACATTTTCCGGTATCTGGATTCGACTTCTGTCTGCGAGATAGACATCCTCGGACGCACAGAAACTGCCGAGTGCACCTTATATCGACCGGATGCGGGCGAAGTCTGGGCAGTGTTCGAAATCGTCTCCATTTCGGAGCGTACTTAAACCCCAGCCGACTCTCTCCAATCATTGACAAATGCAGTGTTTTATGCTACGGTTCACAGCATTGCAGCCCTGAAAACTCAAATGCCGAAACGCCTCAGGCGCGACCCTCATCTCGACTCGCTCATGACCGAGATGAACCAGATTGCCGACTCCTATGGCTCCACAGGACAGGCATCCGCGCATCTTTTCCAATTCTTCGAGAACCACCCCATGCCGGCCTGGATCAAACGGTCCAGCGGGTACATGCTCAGGGTGAACCGGGCGTATCAGGAGCGATACGGAATCCAACAAGGCGATTACCGCCACGACTATATGCAGTGGGCCGTCGAAGATGCAGACGGATTCAGGGATACGGACTTTTCGGTGATCCAGGAAGGCGAGCCTGTTTTCGCCATTGAGCACATAACCCATCCAGTGACTTCGGAGCGGAAGACCGTCTTCGTGGTCAAATGGCCGCTGGAGATCGAGGGAGTGACTGCACAAGGCCTTGAAATCCAGATAGGCGCAACCGGGGGTTTCGTCGTCGCCGAGACGCCGTATATCGAAGACCTGGTTCCGGGGGAGATCGGCGCAGAAATCTTCATCAAGCCCGACATGCGTTGGGATTTGAGAGCGCCGAAACATGACCGACGAAACTGATCTCAACCAGAAACCCATCACGCGGGAAGAATTTGCCGTCTTCGTCCGCGTTGTGCAGAATGCGGTCAATGGCGTCGACTCCGCCCTGCAGGAAGCCTTCGAACACGTCCGTCAGGTGCAGGCAGCCTCTGCCGCCCGGGACCAGGCTCTGGAGGAAGGTAAACAGGCTATAAAAGCCTTGCGGGAACTTGAAAAGTCCGTACACAGTATTCGTAATGAATTGGTCAACATCACCTCAACTCTGAATGAACCAAATCGAAACAATGTCGGGTTGTTTGCAGCATTTACTGCGGCTGTCAGCGCGGTTGTTGCAGGTGTTTTGTCCTTTATCTTCAAGGGGATGTAATACACGCCTACAAATGGAATAATAAAGTCCTTCCCTTTCTGGATGTCGCGCTCGTAACCTCGCGTCAGGGTAGGGTCGGGGCGTTTCCGACTAGGGTAGAACAGGTAGAGTTTCGTGGATCACATCATCAGCAGAATTGAGGCGGATGCCGCCTATACCGCCATTGTCAAACACAGGGACAAAATGGCGAAGGCGTCTCTTTCTCTCGACGACGTCAAGGATATAGACGAGTTCATCACCGGGCTTGTAGACCTGCTCAGGCAGGCCAGAGCCCTTCGGCAAATGAGGAAGATGGAAGCATGTCGTCCACGGCTTCTCTGTGTATCGGCCTAGAGGCCAAGGAAGAGATTATCTCGAAAGGAGGCGGCGGAGGTAACTGATGCCGTCCAATGCCTTCCTGGAGACGCCAGAAGATGCTCCGCTATCGAAGCCCGAAGGCCGGAAGCGCAGAAAAGCCGCCAAGGAAGCACGTCAGTTTGCTCGAACGCCCAAGCCCGTGTCCCCCAGAAACGCGGCGCAGAGAAAATATCTTGAAGCGATGGACTCGTTCTCGCAGGTCTTCGGGATCGGCCCCGCTGGCGTTGGCAAGACTTATCTCGCCGCTCGCCGCGCAGCACGGAAGCTGAACGAAGGCGAGATCGCAAAGGTCTATATCGCTCGTGCCAATATCGCGCCGCAGCGTCACGAGATTGGGTTTCTTCCAGGGTCTCAGGACGCCAAGATGCGTCCTTGGATGGTGCCGCTTCTTGAGGCCATGCGCGAGGAAATCGGGGCGTCCGCACTCGACCGGCTGGTTGGAGAAAAAGCCATCGAGGTTGTCCCGTTTGCTTTCATGAGGGGACGGACATTCAAGGATGCTGTCGTCATCGTGGACGAGGCGCAGAACCTGAACCTGTCCGACTTCAAGCTCCTGCTGACCCGTATCGGAGAGAATTGCCAGTATCTCATCAATGGCGATCCAGGACAGGCGGATATCCCCGACAGCGCCCTCACACGCGTGATCAAGATGGCGGATCGGCACGGCGTCGAGATAGCTGTCGTGGAATTCAGCTCTGAGGATGTAGAGCGATCAGTTTACGCCAGGCAATGGGTCCGGGCCTTCGAGAGAACAGAGAATGGCATTCGTTTTTAAAGTTGAAGACGGGACAGGCTACACCGATTCCAATTCGCTCGCCTCGATCGAGGATGCGGATGATTATCTCGAACTCGATATTCACGAGCAGACTTGGCCTGGACTTGAAGACGAAGTGAAGGAGAAACTCCTGGCTTTCGCCACGAGGGACCTCTTTCAGCGCCTGACGCTCGATGGCTGCAAGACCATCTCGGACAGCGCACTGCCATTACCACGGACCGGCATGAAACATGCCAACGGCGTGCCTGTCGAGGTCGATGAAATCCCGACTTCCTTCGTTCATGCGGTCATCGAGTATGCCCGCATTCTCGCAAAAGGACCGGCGCGAGATCCGAACGCCACGCAGGGACTTCGCCGCATCGAGGTCGACGTGATCGAGCTTGAGTTCGAGCCCGGCGCGCAGATCAATTCCCTTCCCGACGTGGTCTCCAGACTGATCCGGGATTATGCCATCGTCACGTCGGACAAGCCGACCTTTGCCAAGATCAAGCGATCCTGATGCGCGAACTCGTCTCAAACCTGGTCGGACTCGGCTTCACGATTATTGACGATCTGGCAGAGTCCGGAAAGCTCGTCCGGGACGTTGATCCCGAATATGACGAGGAAGCAGGGACGGTCACTCCGACCGATCCTGTCGAGTACCCCATTTCCCAGATCATCGAGACCCGGTTCAAGGCCACTGAGTTGAACGGGTCCGTTGATCTGAAAACAGACGCCAAGTTCATCATCTATGCGCCAGATCTGGCAGTCACTCCGGAAGACGATGACATAATTGTCTATCTGAACGCGGATGGGTCGGATGGCACAGTCTGGAATGTTCAGAATATCCTCGGGGTCCCGGGCCGTTCGGTCTGGATCGTGCATGTGCGGAAGAAATGAAGCTTCACATAGACGCCGGCGATATCCTTGAAGACGACGACGATCTCCTGTTCGAGGAGATCAAGGATGAGGTCCGTGTCAGAGTCCAGAGAAACGCCGAGCTTCTCAGCGAATTCATGCTGGACAAGACACCTGTCTGGACCGGTGAGCAAATGGTCAATTTCAACTGGTCGTGGGGAACGCCCGACATGTCCTATGTCGAGACCCCCTTCGAACAGGTTGAAGGGACGAACCAGATGCTCGTCGGGACAGAGCCGAATTATGGCAAGGCCAGGCGGTGGGCGGAAGAGAATTTTGACCGGATCAGTTTTGCCAACCCGTTCGATATTCTCTGGGTGACGAATACCGCTCCGCATTTCTGGGAGAAGACCGAGCTTGGCCTCCCACCTGCCCCCGGGATGCGCGCCAGAGCCCCCGCAGGCGTCTTCCGTGTATCGATTCTTGAGGTGGAAGCGCAGATGCGCTCGGAGAGGCTGATCTGATGTCACTGCAGCAGGCACTTGGAGAGGCGCAGAGGCGCTTCCGGGCATGGGCACTTACGAACCATCCGACCATCCCGGTAGATTTCCCGAACGCTCCGTTCCACGAACCTGACTACGGGCCTTATCTTGTGTTCAGGCCGGTGACGGGCCGCATTACGAGAGGATCGATTGGCCGGAATGCGTATTCCATCCAGGTCGGGATCATCCAGGTCAATGCTGTCTATCCGCTGAACGAAGGCGCCGGGCCGGCAACCAATCTGTGCGAGGACGCCTTGTCCATTTTCGACGAGATCGAGTACCGGGTCGGACCCACGGAGACCATGGTTTTTCGGCTCTCATCCATTGACGGCGAGAGCGACGCCAATGGCAAATACACGGTGGTAGGATCAGTGCCCTGGGAGCGTAAAAGGCTGATCCGAAGCTCCTGATAACTTAGGCTGACAAATCTGCCATCAGTGCCCGGTTAGCTTGACTTTTCGGGTGTTTTACTGTATGGTTCACCCATCATCGAGTCAGTTTACCTGCCTCGAAAAAGCTTTTTCCTGCACGATGAAAGGACGGACACCGGGGGTGTCGGTCGTAGCGCCGCCCAGACAACACCCCATGGAGTCCCGCCTTGGCAAATACGTTCGCCGATAGCAACCGTTATATCGCCCGCTTCCTGAAGGAGGGCACGTCCACCTGGGGCGAAACACCTTCCTCGGGCACACCCCGCGAGGTCCGTCTGACCTCCTCATCCCTGACGGCATCGAAAGAGACCGTGGTCTCGGACGAAATCCGAGCCGACCGCATGGTCTCGAATGTGATCGAGGTCCAGGCGGGCTCTGCCGGCGACATTTCCACCGAATTCTCCTCGGGCTCGCATGACGAGTTCCTCGAAGCCTTTGTCCTCGGCGCCTGGACTCGACCGATGTCCTTCGACCGCTGGGAAGGTGAACAGGTTTCCATTACCGCGACTGACGGTATTGCCATCAATGGCGGCGATTTCTCCGACTATTTCACCGTGGGTCGCCGGATCAAGACCGAAGGTTTCGCGACCCCGGGCAATAATGGTTATTTCGAAGTCGAGTCCGTCGCCTTTTCCTCTGGCGTGACTACGGTCACGACCGTTGAAACAAGCCTGACCATCGAGGCCGCGTCCCGCTACACGAAGGTCATGGACGCCAATGACGTGATCGTCCTGAACAACACGACCGTGGCCGCTGTTGCGGACGGGTTCACAGGTACAGGCGTCTTTGCTTCGGCAATCGCTGCGGGCCAGCTGGCCATCGGTCAGCGTATCTTTGTCGAGGGCCTCGGTTTCGAGGAAGGCACCTACGTGTTCGGCAGCGCCCCTGCTGCCGGGGATTCCGTGACTGTTTCGGACGGGATGAATTCCAGAACATACCAGTATGCCGGCACCGTTCCTGAAGGCGTGGTTGATCTCGGCGCCGCTGCCGATGTCCAGGAAGCTGCCAACGACCTCGCCGCCGCCATTCAGGCAGACTATGCGCTCGGCCTCATCAATGTGAAGGCGGTGTCGGACGATACCGACACTGTCACGATCAACAACCTGAACTCCGAAGGCGGCGCGCTGACGGAGGACGAGGCCGGCACCGCGATCACCACGACGGATTTCGCGAACGGCGCTGCGGGTGCTCGCGGCTTCTTCACCGTGTCGGCGCTCACCGATGACAAGATCACGGTTTCGGAAACCGTCGACGCTGTATCTGCCGGCGATGCCGTGACCATCAAGGGGTCGATGCTCCGCAACCCGGGCGAAATCGACGACATCACGCCGCAGAGCTTCACCATCGAAGAGCACTACACTGACATCGGGCAGGTCTTCGTTCGCGACGGCATGCGCGTGGGCTCCTTCAACGAGGAAGTCGCCTCCGGCGCCATCGTCACCGGCTCCTTCTCCTTCATGGGCCGCGCAACCTCTCGCCGGACCTCCACGCTTCTCGGCACGTCTCCCTATACGCCGCTGGAAGCCCCGACCACGGAAGTGATCAATGCCACGACCAATGTCGGCGATCTCTACAAGGACGGAGCGCTTCTCGCGACCGCCGTGCAATCGATCTCCGTCACGGGCGAGGCAAACCTGCGCGCCCAGAACGCGGTCGGATCGAAGTTCGCTCGCGGCATCGGGACCGGTCGGTTCAACCTGACCGGAACGGTCACGGCCTATTTCGAAGACGGCGCCATGTATGACCATTTCGTCGCCCACGACACGGTCTCGCTCGCCTATGACTTCCAGGACATTGATGGCAACGTCTACTGGACGACCATCCCGGCTGTGAAGTTCACCAGCGACGACATCACGCCGGGCGGCATCGATCAGGACGTTCTCGAACCCATCGAGTTCACCGCCCAGCGCGACCCCGCCACGAACTGCCAGTTCCAGCGTGATCGATTCTCGTCGATCAAAGCACCGACTGCCTAATGTGCCCGAGGGCCTGTTTCAATGCGTGACCTGTGAACAGTGGAAGCCCAAAGAGGACTTTAACGTTCACAATGGTAGCAAAACAGGACGGCGAAGTAAATGCAAGGTCTGCCGCAATACTTACAAAAGAGAATGGGCAGCGAAGCGGGCCGAGGACAGAATACCTAAAACCAAGGCCTGCAAAGAGTGCGGAGAGACCAAACCAGCACAGGAGTTTCACCGAAGCCGAACGTCGAAAGATGGTCTTGTCTCTAAGTGTCACGGATGCTCGTCAGCCTACTACAGAAAGAACTATTCTGGATGGAGTAATGATGAAGTCGTCGAGGCTTTCAAGGCACAGGATGGAAAGTGCGCCATCTGTGAGACTGAAATGGAACTGGACGGCCCCAAGAGCAAGAAGCCCAGAGCCGACCATTGTCACGAGACTGGACGAAAGAGAGCGCTTCTTTGTAATCACTGCAACCTTGCTCTTGGACACATGAAAGACGACCCAACAAGGCTTAGAAAAGCCGCAGAATTTCTGGAAGGGTTTCAAGCCTGACCAAGTAGTATCCCCCGGACCTGCCTCTGAATCCTTCGGGCAACTCAAGCAACCGGGACAAAGACCTCACCGGACTCCCTGCACGGCGGACTGCGTTCAGCGCTATGTGGCCACGATACAGTCCGGTGGCGTCAACGTCCCTCGCACGCTTCTCCATGAAGCACTCCTGCGGGGCTATCTCCTCCCCCGACCCCGAAATCATCCCGAAATAGCCGCGCGGCTAGGTGGCGGGACGGGGTCGGGCCGTCCTGCCACCATTCCCAACCAGATAGACAAAGAGGTTACCCGACATGTCTCTTTACGATACCTACGCTACCAACAAGGCCGCCGAAACCGAAGGCACCTGGGTCGAGTTCGGCCCGAACCTGCGACTGAAACTCCGACGGTTCTCGTGCCCGCAAGCCAAGGCCGTCCGCACCCGTCTGGAGAAGCCTTATACCGGTCTTCTGCGCAGCGGCGGCTCCATTCCGGACGAGGACCTGGAGAACATCACCGAGCGCGTGATTGCCGAGGCGATCATTGTCGACTGGGAAGGCGCGACCGGCCCGGACGGCGAGCCACTGGAGTGCACCACGGAAACCAAACTGAAAGTTCTCAAGGACCTTCCGGACTTCCGCAACCAGGTCGCCGCCGTCGCGCTTGACCGCGACACCTTCAAGGCCGCTCTCGACGAGGGTTCGGTAAAAAACTAACCGACTTCTTGCGGTGGAGCCTAAAGCCCACCGCAAGAAAGAGCAGTTGGCTCCAGAAGCTGGCTGAAGAAGAAGGCCGGTCGTTCAAGACCCTCGATGACCGCCCCGAACTCCACAAGGATCTTCGCTGGATCTGGGAAGCATTTGTCTACCTCGACCGGCGGCGTCCGCCTGGGTTTTCGGCGCCCTGCGCCATTCCTCCCTCTGAAATAAAGGCCTACTGCGACCTGCTCTCCGTCTGGGGATCGGAAGAGCGTGAAGACCTGCTCAGATTTATTGCCGTGCTTGATGACGAGTTCCTCGCGGATGCTTCCGAGAAGCGCAAGCGAGAGGAGGCGAAGAACAAGAACAAAGGAAAGAAGACCCCTCCCAAGAGGTAACCGGCTGTGGCCGATAAGACGATGAAGTACGCGATTGACGCGCGCCAGGCAGAAGCTGGCGCGCGTCAATTCGTTCGTGCTGTTCAGACTATCCGTGCTCAGTCCAAGGCCAATATCCGGGGGACTGCGGACGACTTCAAGGAGCTTACCAGAGCCGTCGGAGGCGCGGACTTCACGAAGATCGCACGCCAGCTTCGGAGCCTGGCGGGCGTCAGGTTCTCGAACCGGGGGATGACCGCCTTTGTACGCGACCTCGCAGAACTGAGCCGGTTTAAAGGGCCTAGCGCCTCGGCCATCACACGCGTTCGGAACATGGCAAAGGCCGTGACTGAATTGGGCAAGGTCAATGGCGGGAAAGGCGGGGACAATCTGCGCCGGGTCGCCGATGCGGCCATGTCGCTCGACAAGCTGGGGGGCGCTGCCCAGCATCTCCGAACCCTGAAAACCGCTGTCACAGGCATTGCGAGCCTCAAACCACAAGGACTGGAGAAGCTCGGGCTTTTCTTTCAGATGCTGCGCGCCTTCCGCGTGTCTCCAGACATTGTGAAGCTGTCTGCGCTCGGTATCGCCCTCAAGACCATCCGACCCCCGACTGACAAGCAGATCGGTCGGATGGCCCGTTTCTTCGACATCCTGAAACGCGTCGTTGTCCCCCGAGGGCTCGGCTCAGGTCTCATGTCACTCGGCACGTCGTTCAAGACGTTCAGGCCCCCGACCACATCCCAAATCGAGCGCTTCAAGGAGTTCATGGCCGCGATCAACGGCGTGAAATTGCGCAAGGATTTCGGGGTGATGGCTGCGGGGCTTGACCGTATTACGGCAGCCTCTTCCCGCGCGGCGCGTGGCTTTGGTCTGCTGCGCCGTGGCATGACCAATCTGCCAATTGGGCGCACCACAAGGCAGGTGCACGGCCTGACGCATTCTCTGCGCGGCCTGGAGAATGCCTTCTCCTTCTCCTACCACGCTGGCTCGCTGTTCCGCACAATGCTCGGATCGCTGGCGCTTGGTTCGATTGCGCGCAGCATCTACGACACTTCCGTGATGTACCTTAAGGCGGATTCCGCCCTTAAGGTTGTTACCGGCTCCCAGGAAGCCGCCAATGCCGAAATGGATCAGGCCATCGCCATGATCCAGCGCACAGGCGGCGCGATTGACGCAGTTCTGCCGCGCTATTCCAAGTTCGTTGCCGCCGCAGGTCAGTCCGGCCTCACGGTCGGCGAAGCGCGCGACATCTTCGAAGCGACGTCGGGCGCTCTGACGGTTCTCGGTGCGAACGCCGAGGATAGTGAGCTGGCCTTCCTCGCCATCGAGCAGATCGTGTCCAAGGGCGTTCTGTCGTCGGAAGAACTTCGTCGCCAGCTGGCTGAACGCCTGCCCGGCGCGTTCCAGGCCATGGCCAAGGCCCTGTACCCGACCCTCGTCGCGACCGAGGGCATGGAAGCCGCCCAGGCCAAACTGAATGAAGAACTGAAGGCTGGCAGCATCCAGTCTGTCGAGGCCATGCAGCGCTTCGCCGAGGTGCTCAAGGAAACCTACGGTCCGGAGCTTGAGAACGCCCTGAAGCGCCCCGACGTGGCGCTCAACCGACTGCGCAACGAATGGACCTTCTTCAAGAAGACGGTTGCAGATTCCGGCTTCCTGTATGAACTCGGCATCGCCTTCGACAAGCTCGTGGTCGCGATGCAGACGGACGAGTTCAAGGCGTTTGCCGTGCAACTGGGACAGGGGCTTGGCCGCGCTGTCCGGATGGGGGCGGATGCTCTTGTCTGGATGATCGAGAACATGGAGAAAGTCCGCGAGGCTCTGAAGAGGGTCATTGTGGTTGTCATTGCCTACAAGGCCCTCCACCTCGGCGCCAACATCATCCAGTCAGCCGCGAACATCGGTGTCATGGCGAGCGGACTGGTCAATCTGGCCGGCAAATTCCGGGCGGCTGCGGCGGGCGCGAACTTCCTCAAGATTGCGCTGATCTCGACCGGGATCGGGGCCATTGTCGTCGCGCTGGGAACCCTAGCAGCGCTCCTCTATGTCAATCGCAACCGGATGATCGAGATCGGAGGGCACGCCGCGCGGCTTGGCACGATCATGAAAGTGGTCTGGGAAGACATCGTCGGCGCTGTTTCAGCCGCCATCGAATGGATTGACAGGTTCACCTTCACTCTTCTGGACATCGTCCCCTTCGCACGTCCGGTCTTCGAATTCCTGAAAGGTGCGCTCGAACGTGCAGGCTATGACTTCTCCTCGTTCGGCTCCCTGATCTGGTCGTCCGTCAAGACGCCGATCAATCTCGTTATGCGCGGCTTCGACCTCATGGCAACGACCGTGAAAGCCGCCATCCTGAGCATGAGCATCGAGTTCAAGGCGTTTATCGAGACGCTTCAGAATCCGTTGAACTTCGTCTCCATTCGCCAGCAGGCTACAGCGGCGCAGGGCAGGCTTGCAGGCCTGACTGCGGATCGCATGGAGAGCATTGCCGGGCGGGACTACGCCCAGAATTTCGTTGACAACACGGTCGGGAATTACGCGGTCAGTGTCGCCCAGCGGTCAGAACAACGCGAAAGAACACAGGCGACACTCGCCGCAGGTATCGCGCACATGACGGGCCGTCCTCAGACGACCCCTGACGCCGAGACGTCAAATCTCCGCCTTTTCACGGACGACTATGACGGGTCCGGACGAAAAGATGCCCAGAAGGAACTCACCAGCATCACGAAGCTGATCGAGCAAACCCTTCCGATGAAGACCGCTCGGGAAGAGCTTGCCGTGGCAGAGGAGCGCCTCCTGAAGGCCCGCGAAGATCACCTGATCAACGATGAACAACTGCGTCAGGCGCAGATCAATCTTCGCCGGGAGTATGAGGCCCAGATCGATCCGGTTGGTGCCCTTGTGGCGGAGACCGAACGCAACATTACGGCCCTTCGGGAGACCATGGACATGTCTCCCGGGATGCAGCGCTATTACGAGGTCATGGCTGAACTTCGCCGGGAGAACGCAGAGGCACAGGCCGAGGAGAACGCAGAACTTGCCGAGAAGCTTCGGCTCGAAGAGAGCCTGAAGCGTTTTGGAAATATCCGGGACAATCTTGATCCGTCAGCAGCCGCGCGCCGTGATTACGACCTCGACCGCCAGGCGGTTCTCGATGCCACACAGCCGGGCGCTTCACGCGACCGGATGCTCTCCAATCTCGACGCACAGTATCGCGACGCCCTCGATCCTCGCAATGCCGTAACCGGGTATCGCGAGCTGGCCCAGCAACTCGATCCACTGGCAGCAGCGACTGAGCAGTACGAAAAGGAACTGGACACCCTGAATCGTGCACAACAGGCTGGCATCCTCGTTGGGGACGAGTATCGCGCCGCTGTCGAGAAACTGAACCGGGAACACCAAGACGCACTCGATCCTGTCCGGAAGATGCGTGAGGAGTATGCCGAACAGGGCATGATCCTGAGGATGAGTGATCGGACCGCTCGCCGCTATGAGGCCGTGCGAGACCAGATCAACAAGCTCGAAGAAGCCGGCGTCACGATCACCCGTGACCTGGTCGAGGAAGTCACGCGTCTCGTCGCCGCGCAAGACCAGCTGGAGAATCCGCAGGGCTTCCGGAAGTGGGTCGACGAGGCGCGCGATCTCAACGAGGCCATGAGCGACCTGGCCGTCACGATCAGCGACGAACTGGCAGCCTCCTTCGGCAAACTCTTCGCGACAGGAGATTTCGAACTGACCGAATTCCTGACAGCGATCAGGGACGAATCGGCTCAGGCGGCTGGCGAGCTTTTCACCAAGCAACTGTACCAGGTCGTCGGCCTCGGAGACAAAGGCGGTCTTATGGGCGCTGCCAAGGACGGCGTCATGTCCTTGTTCGACGGCGTCCAAGGCAACACGATTTCGTCGATCATTTCCGGATACAACAAGGAAAAAGCCCCGAATGGACTGTCGAAAGGCGACACGGCGATTGTCGAGAAGCTGATCGAAATCCGGGACGCCTTGACCGGCGGCGGGTCGTCCGCCCCGGTCATGGGCGCAAACGGAGCAAAGGCCTTCAACAATGGAGGCATCTTCGGCGGCATTATCAGCACTGTCGGGTCCTTCTTCGATAACAAGCAGGGAAACTCCTCCGGTCAGCTTCTTTCCACCATCCTCGGTGGGGAAGGCGAGAACCAGATGTTCGCCGAGGCCAGTAGCCAGGGGCACGGTCTGTGCTGCTGCGATGACGAGTTCACGCGTGGCGACCAGGCGATTGTCGATCAACTGTTCCTTCTTCGGCGCGCTTTCGAGGAGAATGCCTTCTTCGGCGGATCGTCCGCAGGGGTTGCAGCCAATGCAGGCATGTTCGGAAGGAATAAAGTGTCGTCCGCCGGACAAGGCGGCATGCTGCTCGAAGGTCCGGACACCAGCACCATGTCCATGGGCGACGGCGCGGGATATGCGGCCTTCGGAGACGCAGCCTCGTCCCACGCTGATGGGGATTCCTCTACAGGCGACTGGCTGCAGACGGCGGGCACGACCATCGGCGCGATTGTCGGGGCCTACTACGGAAACTGGGAGATGGGCGCGCAAATCGGCAACAATGCCGGCACCTTTGCGGGCGGGATCGCGGACATGAAAGACCCGGAAACGGGCGCCATCAAATACTCCTCAAACCCGATTGTCGCGGCAATCCAGCAGCAGACACAGATCATTGTCGATATCGGAAAGGCGACCATCGAGGCCATCGGCGCGTCTGGCGGAGGCGGCGGTGGAATGGGCGGCATGGGAGACATGTTCGGCGGCATGGGGGGCATGGGCGGCGGATCGTCCTCGTCCACGTCAGGCGCCAAGGCCCAGAAGACAGGATCGTCAACTGGAGGCGGCGGTGGGGGTGGATTCTGGTCATCTGCAGGGTCCTTCTTCTCGGGCTTCTTCGAGGAAGGCGGCTACTCCACGGAAGCGGTCAAGCATGGCCTCGTTCCGGCCTCGGCCTTCCTGAATGCGCCGAGATACGCAATGGGCACGGCGAGTACGTCTTCCGGCGAACGCCCGGCTGTCCTGCACGACGACGAGGCGGTGATCCCACTCTCGCGTGGTCGCTATGTTCCAGTCCAGATGGAAGGCGGCGGCGGAAGCTCGCAAGTGGTGAATCAGAATGTCACCTTTAACGTCAACGCCGAGGACCCGAACGCTTTCCGAAGGTCCGAGCACCAACTTCGCGCAAGGGCCGTTCGGTCCCTCCGGTCGGCTGCCTGACCTGCCAAGACAGGTTTGCCAAGCTATAGCCTGTCAAGTAATGTCAATCTAACCTGAAATGGCTCAGAGAAACGATGTCCTTTCATAATGTGCGTCTTCCGACACAGATCAGCTATGGCTCGTTAGGTGGGCCTGGCTTCAAGACGTCTGTCATCACCGCAGGGTCCGGGAAGGAGCAGCGTAACCAGGAGTGGGCACGTTCACGCGCAGAGTACGACCTGAAATACGGCATCCAGACGGAAGAGGAGATGCACGCGGTCATCAAATTCTTCTACGCCAGACGCGCCCGGGCGTACTCTTTCCGGTTCAAGGATTGGGGCGACTACAAGGTTGTCGAGCAGAACATCGGTATCCTCTCTGACGGAGGAGAGGAGGAGTTCCAGCTCTTCAAGCGGTACGAAGACGATGCCAGCACATATGACCGGGTCCTGTCGAAGATTGTCGACGGAACGGTTCTCGGTGTGAAGAAGAACGGCGTCGAACTTGATCCTGAAGACTGGTCGCTCGATTACGACACCGGAATCTTCACGTTCACCGGAAGTGGAACGGGTGGGGACGTTATCTCTATCGATTACTTCGAGTTCGACGTTCCTGTTCGGTTCGACATCGATTCCCTTCCGGTCTCGTGGGACAATTTCAATCAGAATTCGATCTCGTCGATTCCTGTCATCGAGGTCCATCCGGACGAGGAGGTCGTGACCTGATATGAAGACGATTTCATCCGCGATGAGGGAGCACCTTGATGGAACGACAACACAGTTGTGTACCTGTTGGAAGATCAGCCGGACCGACGGTGAAGTGTTCTACCTTACGGACAATTCGACGGATATTGTCTTCGATGGGGACACCTACAACGCGAAGGACACCTATGATCGAACGGCCATCGCGAACGACATCGAACTCACGCCGGACAATGTCGAGATGTTCGCGGTTCTCAATTCCGGGCTGTTCTCCAGGAGCGACCTGGAGAACGGGAAGTTTGATTACGCCGCTGTCGAAGTCTTTGTTGTCAACTACACAGACCCGGACGGGTTCGGGCCGATCAAACTCAAGGCCGGCTGGCTCGGACAGATCAAGCCGCTCTCAAAAGGGACGGGGTTCACAACGGACCTGCTAGGTCTTGCGGACAAGCTCTCTGCCTCGATCGAAACGATTCTTTCTCCCGAATGCAGAGCCGATCTCGGGGATTCCAAGTGCAAGGTAGCCATCCTTATCGACGAGATCGAACGCGAGACAGATTACACAGTAGGCCAGTCTGTGAGGACCCGGACAAGGACTCTCGGGGTCCGAGGGGTCCACGAACTTCTCGTCAACGGGGACCTTTCTCTCAGCATCGGGGATTCATATTCGCTTGGTCAGGGGCCGGAGGGATGGAATTCTGTCGGCGGTCTTCGTGTTGTCCGAATTTCGGAAGGATACAAGGGACTTCCTGATTATGTTCCTGCCTACATGGAATCCACGTTCAATTCCAACCAGACATCGCAAACCAGGGATCTTGCTGTTGAAGGAATAACGACAGACGACCTCGACGGAGGGGAATGCTGGCTTTATTTTTCCTGTTTCTTTTGCCCGAGAGCAGACGGCGCTGAACCGATGGGCGCGCGTGTTGAAATCCTTGATGAAGAGGACGATGTTGTCGCAACCGTCATAGACGAGACCAATATCGCGGCGAACCTGGCTCCAACAGAGTGGGATGGGAGTTACTTCTTCCGCGTAGCGGTTGTCTATAAGGGAATCCCCTCTGGAGCGCGCAAGGTTAGAACAGCGATCATTCAGGGCGACACAGGACCGGCGACGGTGGATGGGGAATGGGCCTTCGCGGAGACCAAGATCATCGGCCTGACAGAAGATCTCAGTTCGGAACTGGATTTCGACGGGAAGTATCTTCTGTGCACACAAGGCGGAACAACCGCGAGTTCTTCGCCGGATTACGACCAGCCGGTCGGAACCGAGATCACGGATGGATCGGCGAAGTTCATGATCATGTCGGCGTGGCGCGTACCGGCAATCGTCCTTCAGGGAACGGATAGGGCGAATTTTCGAGCTATCGTCATCGGCGACACAAGGGGAAGGTCGAACACGACGTGGTACAATAGTGGGATCGTCGAATGGACCGAGGGCGCCAATAAGGGCCGAGCCACGGAAATGAAAGACGTGGACTATGAAGGCGGCGAGAATGATGTCTACGACATCGAGCTTTGGCTTCCTCAGTCGGAAATACCTGTAATCGGGGATTTCCTGATGTTGCAGGCGGGATGCGACCAGCGACGAGAGACCTGCAGAGACAAGTTCAACAATGTCATTAACTTCAGAGGAGAACCTGATCTGCCAGGAGATGATGCAATCGAGTCCTACTACGCCCAGCAGTGATGAAAGAGCGGAAATTGTTCGATATGCCCGTGCGCTTAAGGGTGCTCCTTTTGAGCTGCATGGTCGCCGTTCTGTTGGCATTGACTGTTACGGACTTCCTGTCCGAGTTGCGAAGGCGTGCGGCTTCTATCTTCCGGATTATGTCGACTATGGCCGCAAGGCTACGTTCAAGTATTTCTTTCCGAAGTTTCTGACAAACTTTGTCGTCAGAGGGCGGGACTTCAGGGCTCAGGGCGCTGTCGTCCTCATGAGGCAGAGAAACGAGTCCGCCCATTTTGGCATCATGTCGTTCAAGGACAACCGCTGGTACGTCATCCACGCCAGCAATCTCCCAGGTGTCGGAATGGTTGTCGAAGAACCTCTGTCATCTCCTTTTCCTTATGAATCCAGAATTGCCGAGATCGGCGATTTCTGCCGGTAGACCATGGATTTTCTGAGTCCTCTTGCTATTTCTCAAGGTGCCAACTTAATCCTTGGCGCACTGACGACTATTGAGCAGGAAGGCCCGCGTCTGGCGCTGGATCACCAACTCAAGTCTCAGTATGGTGACGTCCTCCCCCGAACCTATGGTTCCTCAAGATTGCCTGGAAAAGTTTTGGTCCAGTCTGACACACGGGAAGTCAAGACGACAACCAAGCATAAAACCGGATTTCTCGGCCTGGGGCCGACGGTCAAGGAAACGACCTATGCCTATTACACATCCGCAGCCATTGCCTTTGCCCAGGGACAGCAAGACGCCATCCTCAGGATTTGGGCGAACAGAAAACTCATCTATGACGTTACCCGGAACAACAAGGAAGGATATGTCGGCGGGGATACTGGAGCCTCGTTCGACGAGGCAAGCGCACGCCTTGGGTCTCCTATCCGGTATTACCCCGGCTCTGAAGACCAGCTTCCTGATCCCAAGATTGCACAGATCACGGATGAGAAAACAGGGATAGAAGGATCGTGCCCTGCCTACCGGGGCATCGCCTATATCGTTCTCGACGAGTATGAGACGACGCAATTCGGGGGGCGTCTCCCGGATATCGAGGTCGAGGTTTCACGCGGCAAGGAAGAGGTCATCGTCTACGACGCCCTGGATCATGTCGCCGCTGAAGTGAGCAAAACCGCGTTCGCCGACAACAAACCCATAGTCGACCCCCTCCGCCGCCGGTCGTTTGTGGTCGAGTCCGGGGTCCTGTACCGCATCCACTACAGGAGTCAGGAACTGGATGATCGCAGGCCGATCCCACCCCTGAATTTTGTAAGCTCAGACGGAACCGTAAACCAGAGCGTGCACGCCGCGACGAGTTTTGTCCCCCATGCGACAGACGGGGATTTCATCCTTGGGCAGATCAGTACACACTCTATCTCCATCATCAACGCCTCGACGGGTGTCGAGGTAGGACGCATTTCCTCTTCAGGAATTGGGGCCATCGACAACGCGAAATACGTGGAAGTCGATGTCGAAGGGCAAACCAATAAGGGGTTCTGGTTCGTTTCCGGAACAAATTCGTCTCTTGCCCTCATTAAGGGCGATCCTGATGACTGGACCACGACCGAAGATACGATCACGGACACATACCCTGCTGGCTATATCAGCCGTCAGATCGTTGTCGGACCTATGGTCGACAACCGTCGCCTGTGCGTAACCCTGTCGGAAGACGACAATATCACAGAAATGGTGATGCATGAATGGCGCATCGATCTTGATGGCAATCTTGGCGGGTTCAAGGACTTCAATATCGTCGAGGATGTCGAGCCCAATCCGGAATCCCTCGTTTTCTGCGAGAGCGACAACTGTATCGTCTACTGGTACGAGGATCAGGGACAGATCTTCATTCGGCGCGAGACTCCTCCCAGTCTGAATGACCGGACCAGTTCCGACGCCTATATCGAGACGGAGAACTCGATCGAGGTAGGCGAGGAGACCATCCAGCTCTACCCAGTCACGAAAAGAGACAGAGGATGGTCGCGCCGTATTGACAATGCCATCCCCTACGGCATCGACAATTCGGTGATCCAGAGAGGCGAGGTCCAGTGGATCGATGGGGGCGTTCTCTGCATTTGTCGCGTCTATGACGGCAAGCTGACCTATGTCGACCTTGCCGGCATTGACGCCACGCTCGAACCGACAACAGACGCCTATCAGTTCTACGATGACCGACACGGCGCGATCATAACGACGACCGACGAACATGGCTACACAACCATTTTCACAGGCAGGGTAGACCGGACAGCCGCCGACCTTGCGGATGTCGTCGCCGATCTCCTGGATTTCGCCGGGCTGGATGAGTCGCAATACCTGACGACGGAGCTGGAAGGAAACACGGTTTATGGCTTTGTTCAGTCGTCCGAAGCTACCGTAAAGGACCTCCTGGAAACCCTGTCCACTGTCTATAACTTCGTCGGTCGCGAGAGCGACGGTCGACTGGTCTTCAGTATGAAGTCAAGTGATCCGGTCAGGACCATTTCTGAGGACGAATTGATCGACGTCGAGGACGGGGACAAGGGGTATCAGCGCTACATCCTTGTCAGAACCGCAGACAGCGAACTTCCGTCCAGGGTTGAGATCACATATCACGACCTCGATCGAGACTACCAGGAAGGACACCAGCGCGCAAAACGCGCTCAGTTCCCTTACCCCACGCACTTCTCGTCCCGTTCCTCGAACTTCTCGTGGCCCATTGTCCTCATTGCCGATGACGCGAAACAGCAGGCTGAAAAGCTTCTCTACACCGCCTGGATCGAAAAAGAGAGCAAGAAGCTCTCCCTGCTTCCACGGCACATGGACCTCGATCCGGGAGATGTCATCCAGATCGAGATGAACGATGGCCGGGTGTTCCGCGAGAGGATCACGTCCTTTGATCTCGGCAGGGCGTTCCAGTCAGAGCTTGAGACGGTCGCCGTGTATCCGGAGACTTTCTCGTCTGCGGCTGTAGGCTCAACAGGAGCTGGCGTACCGTCGCAAACGATTGGTTCCGCGATAGACAGCTACCTGTTCCTGATGGATATTCCTATCCTCGCCCTGGTGGACGAGCCGGCTGGGACGTCGTTCATTCCTGTTTACATGGCTGTCGGAGCCGAGACGGACGGATGGAAGTTTGCAGAGGTTCAGCGCTCCGGGGACGGACTGACCTACGATCCGTGGCAGGTGGCGAATCAGGACATTCCGTGGGGCGCCCTCACACACACACTCGAAATCCCGGCGAACGGGACTTTCGCAACGGATGACCGAACAACGCTCACGATCAAGTTCGAGACGAGCGATGTTGAACTGGTGTCCATCACACAGGACGAATTCCTGGCCGGGCGGCTGAACATGCTCCTGATTGACGACGAGATCGTCCAGTACCGGGACGCGACACAGATCGACAGCCGGACGTGGGAGGTCAGTCATCTTCGCCGAGGGATGTTCGGAACGGAATGGGCGGTCAAGACGCACGGTGCGAAGCCGAGGGTCATCGCTCTTCAGGACTTTGCGGTCGACATCATGCCGTTCGATTATACCGAGCTTGACGTCCAGTTCTTCTACCGCGCTGTTTCCAAGAACCAGTACCAGGAAGAGGCAGTTTCGACGGACTACACAATCAAGGGCAATGCCATTCGACCATGGGCGCCGGCTGACATCCGAGCGGAAGTGGACGGGTCTGACATCGACCTCAGCTGGAGTCGGCGTGAGCGGCTTGCGACACAGGACTGGCTCACTGGCGACGGATCGTCCTTGCCCAATTCCGAGGAAGACGAGAGCTACAATGTGTATTTCCTGGCGTCAGCACACACAGGAGGAGATGTGCCAGCAACGTACATCCGAAAGGAGACTGTGACTTCTCCTGAGATCACCTACACGGCTGCAATGCAGGCGACGGATGCCTTCACCCTTGGGTCCGATATTCTCCATGTGGCCGTGTGTCAGATTTCGGGACGGATCGGAGACGGGTTCCCAGGAGTCCTGGATGAACTGATCGAAGCCTGAGTCGGCCAAAAATCTTGACAAAAAGTCAGTTTTATAGTATGAAAGGAACTCTCCCACAGGTAAACTAAGATGGCACAAACGCCCTATCTGGCGATTGAACAGATCGCGCCAGCACAGGACTCTCCATATCTGACGGCGAATGATGCGGTTGTCGCACTTGAGGCGGCAATCAACCGTACGCTTGAAGTCGACTTGACCGAGGGTGCTGTCGAACTTTCGCAGGCGCAGTTCACGCGTTACGTCCTGTTCCGGTGTTCCGGTCACACAACGACCACGAATCTCACTGTGCCAGACGAGATCACGACGGACGAAGGGACCCAGACTACGAATCGTCTGTTCCTGATCCGGAACGCCGGGACAGGAAACGTCAATGTCACAGACGGATCTGCGTCACTTGCCGTGGAACCGTCGACGACAGCGATCATCGTTTATGATGGAACATCGTTCTACGTCGCAGCTTCTGGCGCATCGGCCACCAACTTCACCGATCTCGGAGACGTCCCAGCTGCATACACAAGCGCGGCGGGGCGGCAGCTTCGTGTAAACTCTGCGCCGGACGGAATAGAGTTCGTTGCGACCGTCATTCAGGTCGAGACGTCTGATGTCACGAATTCGGAGAACTATACCACGCTTGACTTCGACGATCCGTTCTTCACGGCAACGGCATCCGGAGGAGTGGTCACATTCGGCATCGATCCGACCGCACTGAACATCACCGACCTGGCGGACATGCCGACCGCTCCGGGACCGTCGCAGGACGGGCAGACACTCGCATGGAACAATTCTGCGGGGGAATACGAATTTGTCGATGTCGGCGTCTCTGAAGTTCCTGTTGTTGACTGGAAGGAGAGTGTCAGGGCTGCCACGACCGCTGCCGGGACCCTGGCGTCCGATTTCGAGGACGGTGATACCGTAGACGGCGTGACCCTAGCGACCGGTGACCGGATTCTCGTCCAGGACCAGGCCTCTGCCAGCGAGAACGGTATCTATACCGTGAACGCTTCCGGTGCCCCGACACGGGCAACCGATTTCGATGAAGATGCGGAGGTGACGACCGGCGCGGTGTGTTATGTCGAGGAAGGCACCGCAAACGGCGGCAAGCTTTTCATCCTGACGACGACAGGGTCCATCACAGTCGGATCGTCCAATCTGTCGTTCTCCGAAATCAACGGCAACGGTGGAGCGGAGAACTTCACCGATCTCGACGATGCTCCGGGTAGCTACTCAAGCCATGGTGGAAAACTTCTTGCGGTGACATCCGGGGAAGACGGCATCGAGTTCGTTGACGCGCCGGAGAGCGGCCCGAACACACTGACGGAGAATGAGCAGACCGGGACGACATATACTTTCGTCATAGGCGACGCGAACGACGTTCTTGTCGCCATGAACAACGGTGCAGTCAACACCCTCACAGTCCCGCCAAACTCTTCTGTCGCCTTCGATGTCGGCACGATCCTGAACGTGCATCAAAAAGGGGCAGGACAGACCACGCTTGCGGAAGGGTCGGGAGTCACGATCAGTTACCCATCGGCGGGGAGCCTCGCCCTGCGGGAGCAGAACTCCGTAGTGTCGCTGGTCAAGACCGCGACAGATACGTGGGTTCTTGCCGGGGACCTAGAGCCCGCTTCGTCCGGGGCCTTGGACGCGGAGCAAGTCGCCTATGACAACACGACATCTGGTTTGTCTGCGGATGAGGCACAGGCGGCGATAGACGAGATTGTGGCCGGCCTTGGCTCCGTCGCCGCCCTGGATCACGAGTCCGGAACATGGACGCCCACGTTAATTTGCGCCACTCCCGGAGATTTGGCGGTATCTTATTCCATTCAGTCGGGAGAGTACCGCCGCATTGGGGACCTGGTGACTGTCACCGGACGAATAGTGTGTACTCCGACCTTCTCTACGGCTTCTGGGGCGGTTAGGATTGGGGGAAGCCCTTTTACCGCATCGGGCCAAGTCTCTTACATAGCTCTAAACTATGTGGAGAAGATCTCATTCGTAGACCCTCTTCCCATCCTGCAAAGTTCAGCGGGGAATACTTTTTTCTCGCTCCGGAGTGGAGATCCGATGGGGGTGGGAGTGACTTCCAATACTGCTGTGTCAGCCTTGACATCCGGCGTAGAAATCAATGTGCGTTTCACAATAACTTTCACAGTGACAGGAGTTTAGCGTGTCCAAAATTACAAAAATCGAAGTCCTAGACACAGGCATCGTCCAGGTACAAGTTCTGAAAACTGTTGTCGTAGGAGAAACAGAGTTTGAGGTTGGGGGGCGTTCTCCATATCACAGATTCACAATCAATCCAGGGGAAACTCCCGCGCTGAAGATTTCGCAGATAAACGATTACTTGTCTGCAACCATGTCGGTGTCAGAGATTGATGCTAACTCGGCCAGTCGTTTGGCAGACATTGTGAGCGCTGCTCACACGGAAGAAGCTGTATCCGCTTATCAGGCGCTATTGGCCGCAAACAGCGAGGATTAGTGAGGCTATGCCGATCGGTTTCCTTGCTTCCGCTATCCAACGCCGAGTCAATCCTGTTTACGGACAGGGGGACGAACACTTCTCGTCAGTTGTGTTTTTGTGCCATTGCGACAACATAGACTCAAACCAGACTATTCTCAGTGACGAGAGCAGTCAGGCCAACTCAATAACGCTTTCCCGTGGAGATGCGCAGATTTCGGGTGGTAAGTTTGGGGGGAGACTGAGGCGCGGGGTTTTGACTGCTTCGGGAACCAAATCCGATGATGGAGATTTTTCCTTCGGGTCGGGGGAGTTTACCATCGAATACTGGATCAGGAGAAGAGGGGAATCTGTAGGGACTTCGAATTTTATTCAAAAGTATGTCACCTCCGGGGGCCAGAGATCCTGGAGATTTGAATCCAGCACTCTAGGAGTTCCACCCGACCGGATGGGCTTTCGTTGGTCCCACAACGGATCAACAAATCAGAACATGATCCCGAACGCACCTCTCCCCCTGGATACGTGGGCACATCTCGCCGTCACAGGCGACGGGAGCACTTTGCGCATGTTCTATGATGGCGTTGTCGTTGCGAGTAGTACGACTAATTATGGCTTTTACGCCAGTTCTGCTCCCTTCTCGATCCAGGTGGAGAATGACAGTTTTGACGTTGATGAGATACGAATCACCAAAGGTGTAGCAAGGTACACAGCCGAGTTTACGCCGCCGGAATCTCCCTTCCCGAATTCATGACAAAGGATTATCCTATGGCTCGGATAATTCTGTCCACAACTGGAGCCATTAAACCGGAATCTGCCAAGCTCAAGAAAGGATATGCCCGACTTTGATATCAAGTTCCACCGGCTTATCGGTGACAATGTAACCCGAGAAGAGACCCCGAACGGCTCTGGACCCTGCAATCCACGATTCATCGTCATGCACTATACGGCGACGAAGACCGCAGATGAGGCTGTACGGACGTTCAAGAGCCGGAAGAGCAAGGCCAGTTCTCATCTGATTATCGATCTGGACGGGTCGGTGATCTCGATGCAGGCCTTCAACCGTGTTACTTGGCACGCCGGCCCAAGCGCGTACAAGGGATTCACCAGCCTCAATCACCATTCCATTGGAATAGAGATCGTCAATACAGGCTTCCTGCGCCGAACCAACGACCAGGGTATGTACCGGACATGGTCTGGGCAATACCTGGAAGAAAGAGATTTCGTCGATGGAATCGAGATGGTTCAATATCCCAAAGCAGGATCGGGAGACCTGTTCTGGCCCAGATACACACATGAGCAGCTCGCTACGCTCGACGAGATCGTGCCACTACTCCTGTCGAGGTATCCGATCCTTGATATTGTCGGGCACGAAGATATCGATACACGGGGCTGGAAAGTCGACCCAGGCCCGGTTTTCCCCATGGCGCGGTACAAGGCGTTCCTGGATGATCGCAGTTCGGATGTCTCGGACCCCCTTATCCCGGCCAAGGAACGCGGCATTGTGACAGCTTCAAGCCTGAATGTCAGGTCCGGTCCGTCCATCCATTCCGAGAAGATCAGCGAGGCTCCCAAGAAGACGCCCGTGATCATCATCGGATCGAACCGAGACTGGTACGAAGTCATTTTCAACAAGGACGATAGCCCAGTTCGGGGATGGGTACATTCCGACTTTGTGAGGCGTGTCTGATGTGGGCGTTTATCGTCAAGTGGGGGATGCGTGCCTTTTCCGTCGTGAAGGACAACCGGACGATCCAGGTTGGCCTGATGATCGGACTTATCCTGTTCATGGACTGGCAGAACGATCTCCGGGACCGGAAGATCGACAGCCTCAGGAAGGAGGTTGCCGCCCTTGAAACGGAGATCAAGCTCAACCGAAAAGCGGTCGAAGCCAAGGAGTTCACCCACACCATTACCGAAAGGGTGATCGAGCGTGAGCGCATCGTTCACGAACAAGTCGAGGACATCATAGATGACATCGAGAACGCCCCGGAGACGGAGAACGACACTCTTCCTGAGCTGTCTCGTTCTACCAATCGCCGCATTAACTGCCTGCTCTACCCCGAAACCTGTGACGCAGACCAGGGTGATATTGCCGGAGATTCCGGATAGGCTCCTGACCTGCCCTGAAGTTCCGCTCGCCCCTGTAGGGGAAGACACGGACGCGAAGGATGATTCCATCTGGAAGGTCGCCCTTGTGGAAGCTTACAAGACCTGCAGGGAGCGCAACGAAGCCATAGGAGACATCCTCAGGGGATTCGAAAAGACCTTCGAGGATGAACTGGACCAGGGCTGACCCGCTGGACTTGCCTTTCGCCCTGGACTACGAGAGTGGGACCATAGAAGAAAGGAACGTCCATGCCATCAGATGCGAACAGGACAGTCGAGATCACGCCCTCTATTCGGGCAACTTTGCTCGAACTCGTCGGCCCTATCGAACACAAGCCGCTCGCCATGTACGAGCGTGTCGACTTACTCAAGGTCGGAGAAGTCCAATACTTCACCGAGACCAAACAGGCTGTGGCGACATCCGTTGCCCGAAAACAGAAGGATGGCGGGATCTCTCCTGAAAAAGCCTTCGATATGACTACAATAGACGTCCCGGTGAAAACGAATGACGAGATGACGGTCGAGACCGTGACGCGGGTCAAGCGCACCGCGTAAGTCAGGTCAACCTAACATTTTTCGAAAAATATGACGGGTCAGCCTTGCGCTGGCCCGTTTTTTATGCTTGGTTCTCCGCACGCAGTGTGAAAGGAGGACCGAAAATGACAGATCAAACATTCGTTGATGAACTGAAAAGTGCTGTTGAGGGCGCCTCAAGGCAAGCCAAACCTGTCTCAACAATGACGCTTGAGGAGGCTCAACGCGTCGTTGATGCCATTCCGACCCACCCAGTCGCTATTCTCACGGACAGGATTCATTTCGCCAAGACTACCCTTCTGGAGGAAGGCTGTCGGTTCATGACTGAACGATCCATGATCGGGGAGTATGCGGACGGGACCCCGTTTCGGGTGTTCGGGGCGATGGACTACGAACGAAGCCTTATCCATCTCGAAGGCTTCAGGTTCTCATCCGTCCGCCAGATTCCTATGCGGTTCGTCCATCCCTCGAACATCCGTGCAGCGGAGGCGAGGGTATGGTGATGTTTCCTCTTCTCGCAATCGTCCAACCGGATCGCGTGATCCGCTACCGGGTCCGCGAGGACGCATTCCCGAATGGGGACACGGCTTGGGTCGTTGAATTCAAGACCGGCCTGTTCGGGAAATGGGTCACGCTCTACCCGTATCGGGACAGCGTCTGTGCGACTCAGCACGTTGCCGACCTCAAGGCCTCGCTCGGTGACAAAGCTGTCGTCCTGCCTCTGAAAGAGCGGAGGAAGAACTGATGAAAGCGGGGGATTTGATCAAACACCTCTCTGACCTTCCGGGCGACACGGAAGTCCTGCTCGGAAATCGGGACATGTCCGGCTCTCGCGATCAGTTTCTCGACATCCTTGTCGAGCACAACAAGGCTGTGATCGACAAGGATGTCGAGAAACTGATCGCAAGAATCCCGCAGTACATGGGAATCGTCTTCCCCGCTGACGGCGTCGGAACTGGCCTCTCGCGCCTCGATGTAGAAGCCCCCGAGACATAC
>NZ_SRIO01000018.1 GCF_004684205.1 Candidatus Macondimonas diazotrophica | reverse complement strand
TAAGGGACCGGCGAGGCAGTAGAAGAAATCTCAGACATTCTATCGGGCCTTTCCCGCCCAAGACCATTCCCAAGTTTGGTGCGTTGCACAAATATCTTGACCGATACCTAACACCATGATCTGAGAAAGCAAGACCTACCTGACATTTTGCTGAAAAAGATCAGGGAAGTCGTCTTCAGGTTTTCCGAAAAAGGGGGATGAAAGGTTAACCTTGGGTCGAGGTTACCTTGACGAAATCGGTAGCCCCGCCTATGAGATCACCGTCGGACCCGTCCCAAAGACGATGGAAGATTCTGGGCCACGTGACAGAGACACCTTCCGTTTTGTGCGGATACTCCTCATGAGACCGGATCTCGTAAGCAACGCCTCTGCTCTGGGCCACGGCCTTCGCGTAGGCGCACCACGAACACCCAGGCTTAGAGTAGATCACGACGGACAGGTTTTTCCGATCATTGCGTGCGCTCAACTCCGGCAACTCTGTCATAGCCTCTTCCCAGTCAGAAGGAGTCCCCTTGCCGTATTCGGTCGAGCGCTGCTCGAAAACATTGGCATGAGTGGGGGCTGACATGATCCAGTCCAGCCAGTCAAATGGGTTCGATTCCACACCATAATTCGATTTCAGTCCGATCTGCATTAGCCGGCGATCAGCGATGTACCTGATATACTCCTTCACGTCTTCGGCAGTGAGTCCGTCGACTTCGCCTGTCGCGAAGGCTGTGTCAATGAAGGCGTCTTCAAGCCTGACCATATCCCTGCAGGCCTGGTAGATCAGGCCTTTGAAATCGTCTGTCCAGATATGCGGGTTCTCCTCGATCACGGTTCGGAACAGGCGTGTCATGCTGTCCACGTGCCAGCCTTCGTCACGGATCGACCACTCGACGATGGTGGACATTCCCTTCATCTTTCCCCGACGCTGGAAGTTCATCAGAATGGCGAAGGTCGAGAAGAGCTGCAAACCTTCCCCGAAAGCAGAGAAGACGGCGAGATCAAGGGCGGTCGCTTGTTCCTGCGACAGTCCTTCTGCCTGGCGCTTGAACATGTAGTCGTGCTTGTCCGCCATGGCCTTGTATTCCCGGAACGCCACATACTCCTCGTCCGGAAGACCGAGTGTGTCGATCAGAAGCGAATAGGAGTGCATGTGGTTGGCTTCAGACGCGGCAATCGCCATGAGCATCATGCGCAGTTCGGGCTTGGGAAAGACCGGGATGTATTTGCTGGCATAGCCTTCTGATATGTCAGAATCTGCTTGAGTGAAGAAACGGAACAGCTGAGTCAGAAGCTCACGCTCGCCTTCTGACAGGTTGAAGTTCCAGTCCTTGACATCTTCGGCCAGCGGAACTTCGTGCGGAAGCCAGTGCATCTTCTGCTGGAGATCGTAGGCTTCGAAAGCCCAGGGATAGTCGAACGGCTTGTAGTTGGAGCGCTCCTGGAAGACAGGAGAAGGGAAGAGGTTTTGTTGGGTCATGTGTGATCTCAGCCCTCGCAGGCCAGGCATTCTTCGGACGGAGGGGGTGTGCGGATGAGATTACGCTCTGTCTTCACCGAGACGGCCTTGACTCGGCTCTCGGTCTCGGACCGGAAATAGTAGAGAGACTTCAGGCCCATCTTCCATGCAAGGAAGTGAACCTCGTTCACGACACGCGCAGACACACCACGCGGGAAGAACAGGTTCACGCTCTGTGATTGATCGATGAAGAGTTGGCGTTCAGCGGCCAGGCGAACAACCCAGTTCATGTCGATTTCCTTGGCGCACTTGAACACCGCCTTCTCGTGATCGCTCAGAAAGTCCAGATGCTGGACAGAGCCCTCATTCGCAACAATAGAGAGCCACACCTCCTGTGTGTTCATGCCGATCTCTTCCAGACGGCTCTCCAGGATCGGGTTCCTGACCATGAACGACCCGGACAGGGTCTTGTGCAAATAGGCGTTCGCAGTGCGAGGCTCGATACTGGGGCTTGTGTTCCCGCAGATGATGCTCGATGTCGCATTTGGCGCGATAGCCGTCTTGTGCGAGAACCTCAGACCCGTCCCGAGCATGGCAGGCGCCTCGCCCCGCAGACGGGCGAGTTTCTTCGAGGCTTCCGTCATCCCTTCTTCGATGTGAGAGAAGATGCGCGCATTCTCGTATGAAGCGGCTTCGCTCTCGAATGGGATTCCGAGAGATTGGAATCTTGCGTGGAGTCCCATGCATCCCAAGCCGATGGAGCGCTCGAATTTCGCCGACCGTTTGGCTCTCCAGAGTTCTTCGGGGGCTTTTTCTATGAAGGCGTCGAGGACATTGTCCAGCATCCTGGCAAGGTCTTCCAGGAAGTACGGATCATCCTTCCATTCGTCGAACTTCTCGGCATTCACGGACGACAGGCAGCAGACAGCCGTGTAGTCCTCGTCGGTTGGGAGAACGATCTCCGAGCAGAGATTGGATTGGCGGATTTCGAGTCCGGCGCGTCGCAGTGGATCTGGCAGTGCCCTGTTGGACGCATCAATGAAGTGGAGGTAGGGCTCACCGGTCAGAATCCGGTTGTTGATGATCTTCTGCCATAGGCTCCGGGCCTTTACGGTTTTCGTAACCTTGCCGGTGTGAGGATCGATCAAGTCCCACAGAGAGTCGTCCTCCACGCAGCGCATGAAGGCGTCCGTTATGTTTACGCCGTGGTGCAGATTGAGAGCGCGCCGATTCGTATCCCCTCCACTCGGCTTTCTTAGGTCGAGAAATTCTTCGATTTCAGGATGGGATATATCCTGATAGGCGGCATAAGAACCCCTTCTTGTTCGGCCCTGGTTCGTGGCCAGCATGAGGCTGTCCACGACCTTGATGAACGGGATAGACCCACCAGACGCCGAGCCTCTTGATGTTGCCACTCCAGAAGACCGCAGAGCGCTCCAATTCCCGCCGATGCCCCCTCCATTAGAGGCAAGCCACCCGTTTTCCGTGTAGTGGGCGAAGATTCCTTCCCGGCTGTCGTCAACATGGTTCAGATAGCAGGAAATGGGCAGTCCACGATCTGTCCCCCCATTGGCAAGAATGGGAGAAGAGAACCCGAACCAGAGTTTTGACGCGTACTCGTACAGTCTCTGTGCGTGTTCCTGATTGTCTGCATAGGCAGAGGACGCTCGGGCTAGTGCGTCCTGTACGTCTCGTTCTCCGTCAGCGAGATAGCGCTCATTGACAGTGACGTGGGAGAATTCGGATAGGTAGTCATTTCTTGAGCGATCCGTCTTGACTTCAAAGCGCATTAAGCCCTCTTCCGCCAGAGGACTGGCGGGTGCGTTTTCTGTGTTTTAGGGTGATCTGTCGAGCTTCTTAACCTACCATAAAACGAGGTTTTAGGCAAATTAAGCGTACTCTTATTGATCCAGACCAGCTTCCTTCAAAAGACGCTGAACCGAAACCGGAGTCCGGTCCAGAAAGTAGCCATCCGGAGTTGTTCGGACCCTGTCTCCGAGGATCAGAATCGCTCTCTCCAACTGCGTCAATTGACAGACTGATATGCGTTCAATCGGAATATCGTCCGGATCGAAGTCGTCAGGTAGGTCGTCCTCGTCCTCGCTCCACGGGTTGTAGAGTTTAGGTTTTCTGACAGTTCGCCGGATGGAGCATGTCCGGTGCTTCAGATTGATGCCGTGACGGGCCAGTTCCATTTTCATGTGATGACGCGAGCAACCGAAAAACTCGATCATGTCCGCTCGTGTCATTCCATTCTGGATGCAGGCCTCGATCTCGTCCTTGGAGATTGGTGCGTACTTGGCCATCAGTGAATGGCCTCGGTTCCTTTCTCCTTTCTGGAAACCTCTGCTTCCCAGAAGGCCCGATACTGCATCCAGTCCGTGAAATTCCGGCAATTGGCAGAGATGTCGCCTGTCAGGAACAGGTTCTCCCTTGTGAACGGGTCTTCCACCAGTCCGTGTCCGATCACAGGCGTTGCCTGGTGCTCCAGAGGCGAAGCATGTAGCGGCCTGCCAGAAGCGAGCTTGTCGAACAGCTTAAGGTCTGCCTCGATCGAGGGGACTTTCCCGTCGAATGTCTTGTAGCTGACCCGAGCACAGCGCGCGGCGGAAATTCTTCGAAGGATTTCATCCTTCCCGATCCCTGTCATGAAGGCGTGATGAGACTTCTTCATCTTGTCCTGTGACGTGACGAAGGGGAGGTGCCATTCGCCGGGATTCAGGCGCTTGGGAGTCGAAGCTTCCATCGCGTCCATGATCTGATGCGCAAGAAGGCGTATCTCCGGCTGAGCATCGGGGTGCGCGCGAAGTTCGAAGAAATTGTCCCAGTCCGTCGCCGTCACCAGGACATTGATATGGACAAAAGGCTCAAGAAGACGGTTGACGATCTGCTTGTGATATCCTGCCTCGTGGAATCTACGCGCCCACGAGATCGCGTCGTCTCGTGCTGAGTTCCACGCCTCTTCTCTGGTCAGGCGACCGTATTCTTGGTATCCTGTCTCCTGATTTACCTCCCCCCTTCCAGGAACATCCTCGTCGTGTTCTTCCCGTGCCTGCATGCCGGGCTGGTTTTTCCCCCAGTGAACCGGTCGGGCCGTGTCTGCGAGAATGAAGTCGATCATCTTCTCGACGGGAATCGCCCGTGAAGACGACGCGTTCCGGCTGAAGACGCGGTGAGTCATGAGTTCGCAGTTGCCGGAAACAAAGGCGAATCCCTTGTAGCGAACAAGTAAGAATGAAGTTGGTACGGAGAAACACACAACTTCTCCTTTGTACCCTATCTCTTCGAGAGAGTTTTTATCAGACCTGAACGACACGTAGTTCGTGTCTTGAATTTTTTGCTTGAAGAGTCCGCCTTTATAGCTTCGGATATTCATTGCCTTACCGTTCAACGTGCATAGAATTTGTAGTTGATTGGCGGCTATAGAACTCGTGGTGTTAATTTCGTTGTTGGAGACACACCCATCTGCCAAGAGGACTGCCTCCAGAAAATGACAAAAGACATCGCTCGGCATGTTCCAGATAAAATCTGGATATTTTTTCTCTGTTTCACAATAGCAGTCATCCACCCAATGCGGTGGATCGAATTTAATAACAATATCTCTATCATATCTTGATTCTGTATACTCGATGCCGAGAGTGTTCAGACATCTTGTTACAAACTCAGCTTTCCGTTCTTTCCTGAAATGGAATTGGACCTTATTCCCTGTTTTAGGACGATGCCCGTCTGCTACATAGAAGGCTATTAAAGCCGCCTCTTCTTTAAGGACGTCGGACCTGGAATCTTCTGAGAGATAACCAGCTTGGGGTATCCTCCTGTGCGCGGCGTATTCGCCGACCCATTCAATTGCGGTGTCAACATGAGGCTGCCAACTGTTCCCTGTGGTCCGCCGAAGGCTAAACATTCTGTGTTCCGGCGTAACAGCCAGTTCGAATGTTTTTCTTTTATGGACAACCAAACTAGAAGATTGTTTTTTGACGGCGCCGTAAGGATAGACAAATTCCAAAGACTCCCCATTGGGGGAATATTGAGCAACTTTTGCGCCGATTTCTTGAATTGATTCAAAGCTCCGCCAACGCGGATACTCATCTCCAATTTGAGACAGGAACTCTGTATCCGGGTGGAAACAATGTATGAACCTCGGATACTTCAAGGCTACAGTCGTGATCCGGCTTCTGACTTTCGGATATTCGTCGTAATAGGCGACACTGTCGGCGACGATCTCTGCGCTGATCGTGGTCATTCCGAGACCTCTTTAACGCCGACACTGAAGATGTTGTGGGAAGAGAGAAACAACATCTCGACGGGCTCGTGGCCAGGCTCGTCCTTCAGTTCAATCATCAGGAAGTGACCATCCCCGATTGTTTTGATGCTTGGGCGCTGATTGGATAAATGGGTCCCGACCTCCCCATCTGTGTACACAACTGTCGTCCTGTGTTTCATTCCTTTCGTTCTCTTCGGTTAGGTTTTTGATGGTCGTTTCAGGGTGTTCGAGGCACTCTGTGCAGTAAGCCCCTTCGCTTCTTTCGCACCAGCCGCATGGTGGGTTTAAGTGGCAGCAGCAACCTGAGTTATCGATCTCTATCGTCCCGGTGCAAGACGGATCGGGACAAGGTCCTTCTGGTTCCCAGACAAGATCATCCATCGATCAGGCCATTAAGGTCTTCTTCGGCGTGGCGCTCGATGTTCTTTCTGAACTTCTTCCTTCGACGGAGTTGAAGACGATTCACATCGATTCCGTCTACCATTTTGGGATTCCCGTAAATGGCGCAGAATGTGTCGAGAGCCGCATAAGAATCCGCAATCTCGTCCTCGATATTCCTCATGAGAACCTTGGTCGGCGCGTTCGGGGTCCGGTAGGCCGCTTTCATGAGAGCCTGACACAGTTCACTGGTTTCCTCGACGATCTTGGGTCCGCCGATCAGCGACGGGACATACTGTCGACCCATCACACCATCCCCATGCGCTTAGAGGACTGGAAATCGGAGAACCGGGACAGGACCATAGCCCTCAGAGCTTCCACAGACGAATTGTTGTCGATCTCCTCGTCGACAGGAAGCTCCATGATCTGATTCTCGGAAGAGTGGCGCAGATCAGGGACCTTACTTACACGGGTAACCCGGACGAGACGGCCCTTCTTCTTGCGGATATAATCGGCTTCGTTCGGAAACCGACAGTCTGTAATGACCACGCGGTCGAACAGGTCGACTCTTCGGTTGGTCACGTTGATCCAGAAATCCGGTGCGATCCTGTCTCGACCCCACTCGGTTCCGAGCTGTTGCATGACATGCCGGGGAGTCTGGGCTTCCTGCCATGTGCCGAGCGCCTCCATGACATCGAAGAGGGAAACCCAAGCGTCTTCGTATGTCTTGCCGGCCAGAAGTTCGCTGGATTCCCAATATCCTTGCCACGTCTCACCGAAGACATCCGGTTTAAATGAGCCGCCCTGGTACTCGATCAGGCTTCGGACCATTGCGTGGAGGATTCTGTATTCACAGAGTCTCTGAGGCGTCAGATAAGCGCAAAGGAGTTCCTTGTACCCTCCCTCGATACATTCCTCGATATACTCTGGAGCCAGACCCATTTCGAGCATGGCGGAACGAAGCATATGCTTCAGTCCTCCGGCGAAGGCGACTTTCTCGAACCCCTCTTCTTCGATGAGGACCTTGGCCGCTGTATCCTTTCCGGACCCCTTGAAGCCAGTGAAGCCTATAAGGCAGTCATGTTTCTTGTATGTCATCCTTTCCTTCTAGAGTTTAGTGTTTAGGAGGCTCGTCGCCATCCTTTGTGGTGATTTCTCTTCCTGATGACACTCGTCCCATGCTCTGCCTATTAAGTCCGTGCTTCTCGCTGAATTCGGATAAATTGGTAGTTTCGTGACGAACACCTTCCGGAGACAAAAAGACGTGAACCTTGTATTGATTTAATCGCAAGACCCTATTTTTGTGTAATTGATTTTGACTCTTAGAAACCCACTCAAGATTGTCTACCTTGTTGTTCGTCTTGTTTCCGTCCAAATGGTTCACTTCTGTTAAGTCAGATTTCTTATCCAAAAAATGGTATGCAACTAATCTGTGAATGTACTTATTAGATGATCTTCCATTATTTTTCAATTTGACTTGGACATACCCGGAATTAGAGGTCCACGTAGAAAGAATAAATGGAACTTTTGGCGCACCTCTCACTAATCTTATTCTTCTGACTCGTCCGAGGTTAGATACTTCATATGATCCCTCAAATTCTGCAATACTTCTCCATTCCTCCATCATAGGATCACAGTCAATCTATCGGTTGCACGAGTTAAACTGGTGTACATCCAGCGAAAGCGCTCGTCTCCGAACACTGAAGACTCATCATGAATCACAACTTCTTCGTACTGACTGCCTTGAGACTTATGCGCGGTTATGGCATGACCGAAATCGACATATTCATTCTCTCGTAATGCCCTATAAAGATCGTTTTTACCGCATGTGTATTTTCCCTTTCCAAGCCAGTGTTGCTCAAAAATGGATTGAACACACACCACGTTCTTAGCTTTTCCATCGACTATAAGTGCAAGCATGAATTCTGGATGTCCCTCATGCATCGCTCCGTGATCAATTGCACTTATAACTTCCATGCCGTTAACCAAGCCGGGGGTCTTCCGAGAGTTTCGCGTAATCATTAAGGGCTCCCCTTCGAAAGGTCCTTCCATGGGTTCCAGGCCCATGAGTCCTCGAAGTTTGCGCGTGATCGCGTACCGCTTGGCATTGGTCCCGACGATGATCGTAGCGTCCTTGTCGAGATTGTAGGTGACATCATCCTTGCGACGTTCCATGACTCTGACGCCCTGCCCGTAGTCACCCATCTTCGGCATCACCCCGTTCCGGGCATCGTGAGCGAGCTTCAGGATCGGATTGTCCGCTGCCTGGCGGTGTATCTCTGTCAGGAAGAAATCAGCATTGTCTTCCCGGAACCATTGGTCGCCTTCCACTGGAGGGAGCTGTCCCGGATCGCCTGTTGCATACACAGGCACGCCGAAAGAGAGGATATCGGCAGCCATCTCCTCGTTCAGCATAGAGGCCTCGTCAAGGATGATGAGCTTGGCCTTCTCCATCTTCTCGTTCACGGCCCGAAGCGAAAAGGTCGGACTGTCGCCTTTCTGAACCTGCCTGTCGAAATCGCGTCCAAGCACTTTCAGGCGACGTTCGAGGATGGTGACCTGCTCGCGGTCGGCTGCAGCAGCTGCGCGTTCGCGTTCTTTTTCCGTCTTCTCCATCTGCTCCTGGATGAGATCGAGAGCCGTGGCGTTCGGAGAATAGATCGTCGAGTGAACCGTGTTCGCCTGAAGGTGAAGACCTTGCTTGCTGAACTTGTCAGACATGATCTTGGCGGCTTTTCCGGTAGGCGCCATGGCGAGGACTTCACCTTTCTTGTGGAGTCCCAAATCATTCAGGATAAAAGGAAGAATTTCGCTCTTGCCGACCCCCGCCAGTCCGGCTCCACGGAATGCTTTCTTGTAGCCGGAATCATTAGCAAACCAGTCCTTCACGGACTTAACGGCCTCCCCCTGTTTCTGAGACAGTTCCACCATTGTCAGGCCACTCTCAGAATGGTGATGCCTTCGACGTAGACTTCATCCAGGACTTCAGGGAGATAGGCTGCCGCGTCAAGGATTCCGGATTCCCGCATGACAGTCTCTGTGTCGTCTTCTGTCGGGAACATGGTCGGCGTGCCGAGAAGGTAATTGTCTCCGAGATAATCAAAGAGATGCGCGGTCCCTCTTGCGTCCCGGACAAATTTGACGACGAACCCGACCCCGATGTCGTTCTCGATGATCTCGCCGTCATCCTGATAGTCACACAGGATAACAGCATGACCCGGTTCAAGTTCATCGACGCAGGACAAGACTTCGCCTGATGGACCAACCACGGAGAATACGCTCCCGGCGCCGCTTGAGACAAAGTCGCGGATCATGACCCGGCCAGCGAGTTTCGCCTGCACCGCGCAGACAGTGATTTCGTCCGGAACGGACGTGTCAGCTTCACTGAATTCCAGGTTTCGCGTAGGAGGATAGGCTTTCCAGCACAGGCGCATATATCCGGCCAGTGCGTCGTACATCTTGGCAGCAGGGATATCCGTGTTGTTCTCGATGATGTTGCAAAACTCGGTTCCGACCATCATCGCCTTCTCGGTCTCGCGCGTGAGGACAAAACGAGCGAGCCTGTCGGTCACCACATGCGCCTGGTCGCTCGTCAGGCCAATCCTTTCAAGATCGGCTTTAAGGACGCCTCTACCGAATGAAACAAGCTCGGCAGGTGAACTCGGGTCTCGACCGTACTGTCCACGGAACATTGCGTATGCGTCTTCTCGACCGAACATGTCTTACTCCTGACCTGTGAAAAGTAGGGGGAGGCCTGCGAGGCCGGGTCGGCCTCCCCCTGCGAGCGCTGGCTAAGCGCTACACCTTGCGCCGACGACGTTTCGGTTTTTCGTCGGTCGGTCCTTCTTCTTCCCTTTCGGCGGAAGGTTCTTCGCGACGACGACGCGTTGCCGGAGGAGGTGTGTCCTCCTTGGCCGCAGAAGCTTTCCGAGCAGTCGCAGTTTTGGCATCTTCATTGGTCGGGATGCCGCCATCACCGTCATCGCCGGACTGCTCGTCATTCTCGTAGTCGTCGGGATTTTCTCCACGAGATGTGCCGAGATATTCGTCCGGCGTTTCCCATGCGACGATCTCGAAGGTCGGGGCGTATTTCTTGCCGCGAGACTTCTTGTTCTCGAAAGCCGCCGCGCCGATCTCAACCACAGGCAGCTTGCCGGGATTCTTGCGTGCGCCTTTGCCAATGTCGCCGAGAAGACGCCGGAATGCGATGTCACCGGAGCGCGAATTCAGATTCAGGGTGATTTCGGTGCCGTCTTCGAGGAACAGCTTGAAACCGCAGGTCGGGCCCCAGCCGTCGTCGGAACTGTTGTACGGACCGTGATCTGGAAGGTCTTTTTCAAGCGGGGGTTTCCCGTCGAAGACATTCACGGTCTCCCGGTCTTCGACCTTGCCGTCCATCCAGCAAAGCCAGCCGAGGAATGCCGTCGAGTAGTCGACGAGAACCTGCGAGCCGTGCTCGATCAGATCGTCGGTCTGCCCCCATGTGTAGTCGCCGGTATTGCCGTTGAACTTACCGTAATTCCCGCCGTCTCCGACGCCTTGGGAAAGGCCTCCGAAGACGTCTTCGACGGTCTCAAGATCAAGGTGCGCCAGGGCGCCGCCTTGGTTGGTGGTGGTCAATTGTCCCATTTCACAGGTTCTCTCCATGTTTGTGGGTGAGTTGGGCGCATGCCCGGTGGTACGCGCTCCGTTGGAGTCGCCATCGCTGTGGAGCTATCCTTTCGGCTCCGTCACAGTGATCTTGGAATAGCCTTTGCCTTCTTCCTCGAAGTCAGAAGGGTCGAGTCCGGCTTCAATCATCTTGTTTTTCGACAGGGATTTCCTGCCGGAGACGAATGAGTAGGAGACCTTTCCTCCGTCCTCGAAATTTACGCGCTTGGTCTGGAGGGATTCCATCGCTGCCTTGAGGCGCTCGATGGCGTCCTTATGCAGGCCCTCGGCGTCTTTCACAGCCGACTTCAGCTGACGCTCTTCTCTCGCAAGGGCATGAACTTCCTCGCGTTCCTCTTCCGTCAATCCGTCGGAGTTGTCCTCTTTCGGGGCGCGCCCCTTGGCCTGCTCGTAACAGGTGTCCTGAAAAGGACAGTACCGGCAGTCGCCTGTAATCCGACCTTCAGGCAAAAGTTCCATGGGATCAGTACAGGTCATCACCTGCTCGGCCCTTTTCTTGGCGTCTTCGTAGAGATGAGGATCGAACTTGATCTCGAACTGGGTGTTGACGTCATACCAGCTTGCATCGGTGTAGATGATGACGGCATAGTTCGGCGTGAACGGAGTCTCGTCTCGGACAATCCCCATCTGGACCTGGGTCTGGCCGTGGTGAACAGTCTTCTCCTCCTGGAGATTGACACGCGGATCGATGGTCTTGGCTTCCGTGAGCAGGGAGCCGAATCCCTCCGGAAGAGCCGGGTCCTGTCCGATATCGGGGATGCCTTTGTGGGCGAGGCAATCACGCGGAACGCCGACGACGAAGCCATCAGGTGTTGTGGACAGGAGGCCTGAAATCAGTGTCGTCTGATGCGCGCCGGCGCCGTAGAATTTGGCATCCGGAAAGAAGGTTTTGATGCCATGCCGCATCACTGGGACGAACCAATGATCCTCCATGACGTTACCACGCTCCATGGCGCCCCATGAATCCTGGTAGTCCTCATCCGGCGGCGTTCCGTTCTTGGCATACCACGCCTTGCGGATGCAGGCGAAGGCCTCGGAAGAACCGAGCGTCTTGGAGCGGTCATGGCCCCATTGTTTCTGGTTCTTGGTGACAAAGTCTTCCGCGAAGACCGAAAATTCGAATTGGGACATACCAGCCTATGCGGCCTCCGAGGTTCCTTTCTTCTGGAGTTTCTGGTTCATGATGCAGAAGATTTTCCACAGAGCAGACGTGTCAGCGAATGCTTCGTGAGCGCCTTCCATCTCATGACCGACCAGCTGCCTGTGCAGTGATCCGAGATTGGTCCCCCGCTCGGACGTGCTCTTGATGCTCGGGTCGGCTTTTGCCGCCTTGAGTGTGCAGAAAGTAGGCTTGTCTCGCCACGGGTTCAGAAATTGAGGGTTATCCTTCGACTTGACGTCGTACTCCCGGCACCGGGCGCATGCGATCTCGATGATTTTCAGATCGAATCCGACATTGTGGGCGACGACGACATCCGCGACCTCGACCATATCCAGAAACACTTCCAGCTGGGCAGGGAGATAAACCCCGAACTGGTTTGCTTCTGCGGTCGTGATCCCATGGATGTCGGCAACCTTCTCTGGAATGTCCCACTCATATCCGTCGAGATTCGGAATGATAATGGAGTCGATGCGTCCGTATATTTTCCCGGTATCCGGATTTCCGAGTATCGCGCCCAACTGAACAAGATTCGGCTGAGCGGCATCCAGGACCGGCTTGGAATGATGAACCAGGCCTGTTGTTTCTGTGTCGAAGACGAGTGCGAGCATTGGATAGGTGATCCTTGCTTTGATATTGCCTGATACATTCCTGCCCATCATGCCAAGTCAGGTCAACCTAACATTGGCCGAAACGCGATAAAAGAATAAACGTGTCGTGTTCTAATCTGATACGCCTTAGCGTATAAAAATTGTCTATACGTCAAAGCGTATATTTAACAGCGCACTAATGCGTGTAGGCCCATGTCGGTCCGATCTTGGATTCTGCGGGTGTTGGAACCTTGAAGTCAAAATATTCCCCAGCACAGTAAGCAGCCTCAACCATACAGTCGGAGACAAGTTCAGCACACTCCTTGCGGGCAGCGTACTGGATCTCATCATGAACCCAGAGCATGGGGACAACATCGCCGTCCCAGCCTTGCCGAAGACCCTCTTCATCGAGCATGTCTTCGACCATGAGGTTCCAGACCTTGGCGACTAGAGCACCGTTCGACTGGAGCTGCGTGTTCAATGCGGAGTGCATCCCACGGACATAAAGCTTGCGCTTGTCCAGACCCCACAGATAGCCGGACAGCTTCGCCTGCTTCTGGACCTTCTTGATCGCTTTCGCGAGGGCGGGGAGGCGGGTCATCAGTTTGCGGCGCGCTTCTGCCCCGATGCGCGCTTGTTCTGCCCTATTTGCAAGCGGATCAATAATGGAGCCGAGCTTCTCGTCTCCAGCCCCATACACCAACGCATATATGAGCGTCTTCGCTTTATCCCGACTATCCAGTCCTGCAGCGTGTTGGTGAACGGTGTGAATATCGTCCTCAAGGAGAAGGCGGATATACTCGCCATTGTCGAACTCGGCGAGGAGTTGCCCAAGCATGCGGAGTTCGATGCCAGAGAGGTCGGCACCAACCTGGGTCCAGTCGTCCGGATTGGCGACAACCTGCTTCGTCAGGAAGCTCGTTCCGAACAGGTCCCGGAAGTCCCACCCGTGATCTCCTGTCCGCCCACGCAGGAGGGCTGTGTTGCCGTGGATATCAACAACATCCGGGTGATCGACCGAAATGATCGCGACGTCGTCATAGACACCGAGAATTCCGTCATCCTCATCGAGATAGACCCGACCGGTCACCTTGATGGCGCCATCACTTATTTTCTTGGCCTTGACCTTCGGGACCTGGGCAAGGTTCGGGTTGGAATGTGTGGCACGACCTGTCTGGGCGCCTCCGGCGTTCACGCGCCCGTGGATCAATCCAGTCCTGAAATCCACCTTTCTCAGGAGAGCGTTCTTGCCATCCGTGAGTTGGCCCAGTCGTTTCTTGTAATAGAAGGTTTCAGCGAGTGAGTGACAGATCGGGATACGAGGTGCTAGGCCGCGCAAGACCTCGTCATTGACCTTGGGATTACCTTTCTCCGTGACCTGCTCCGGGTCGTGCTCCCAGTCGTAAATCGTCTGCAGCCGGTCGATGATCTGGGGACGGGAGTTCGGGTTGAACTCCATAAGCTTGATCGGACAGAAAGCAGCACCCTCTGTCCTGTTGGGTTTCGCCGGGTCCTTGTACTTGATTGTCTTCTTGGAGACCGTGACCTCAGCCCACCACTTCCGGGTGCCGTCCTCGCCGAACTCTTCTCTCGGCTTGTTGTTTCGGTCGATACGGTAGAATTTCGCCGGCTTGTGCCAGATGCCGAAATGCTCGACAGCCTGATCTGACAGTTTCCTGTGTTCCTCGCGGAGATTGTGGTCTAGTTTCTCCGCACCTTCTACGTTGAAAGGAACGCCGTAGTCCTCCTGCCGACACATGAGATCGTGGACGCGATGCTCGATCCGCGTCGATTGCGGGGACCAGTCCTCTGCTTCGATATGATCAAGCAGAGCTTCCGTCACATCGAGGTCACCGACGCAGTAGTCGTCCATGTCCTGATTCCACTCGCCCCAGACATACTGGGAAATGTCGTCAGGATCGGTCAGGCCCGCAGCCTTTGCTTCGGCTTCCCTGATCTTGGCATAGTCGCCCTTGAACTTGCCGAGACGGATACCCCACGCTTCCAGGCCGTGCGTGCCGATCAGTTCGCCACGAAACACTTCGTGGGGGTCCAGGTTCGACCTGAACTTTCCTCTTTTCCAGAGCTTGTAGTCGGACTCCTTGATGTTGGCGAACACCATGCGCGACATTACGAGCGTGTCGTAATGCCGACCTATCGGGTCGAAGTCGTAGAGCCGCTCAAGAACCGGGACATCGAATCCTAGTCCGTTGTGCGCGACGAGAACCTCAGCCTCTTCGAGCAGGGCGATGCCGTGCTCGATGGTGTTTTCGTACTTGTTCTGCCGAAAGCGGTATGTCCTGCCGCGCTCCCTGTCCCGGATATGTAGGCAGTGGATTCGCGTCGGATTTAATCCGTCTGCTTCAAGGTCGAATATCGCTGTCTTTATCATCTCTTCTTATTCTCTTGAGGTCTTCTAAGACAGCCTCCAGTTCCTCGACGGTGGCATCGTTTTTCAAGAGATTCGCCCGAGCAGAAATGACTCTTACATTTCCCTTTATGTATCCTAATTCAGGGCGGATTCTATCTATGCTAGGTCTATCTCTCTTCCATCCTTTGCCATTTCTAAAGTTTAATTTTATGCCAAGAACAGGGCATTTGTCAGGGAGAAAAGGTATGTCATCGGGGGTAAGATTAAACGGAATGTTGTTCTTCTTTGACGTGTATTTGATTCTGGACAGCATGCCTAGAACCTTGTTCTCCGTTCTTTGTTTCTCCCTTTTATCTAATATTTTGTCCGGGTGAGCAGAGGCATATCTTCGATTTCTGCTTCTCTGCCCACATAGGTTCGAGCAATATATCTTATCGGACCGACCATTTGAGAATTTAGAGCCACATACAGGGCAGGTTTTAATCGGCATCGATCAGATGGAGTCGTCAGGGACTCGACGATGTGGAGAGGATTCAACGGGCGGGCGGAGCGGAGCGCAATGGGCGATGACCCGCTCTTCTTCCGGGCGCGGTTCAACAACACATCCAAGCTGCTGTCCATTCTCAAGTTGGATCAGATCGACCCATCCGAGAGGATAGACGTTAGCTTCAGAATCTTTCTTGGTTCGTGCAGTTCCGGCGAAGAGTGCTATGCTGATAAACACTGCGAGAGCCATTAGTGTGTAGACTCCTGGATTGAGGTTACGCCACATTTTCCGACACCTCGAAAAACACGTCGTCCTTGCACCCAGCTACAAACACCGGTGCGTGAGTCTGGCCCATGATCATAAGATAGACTCGCCCGGTGGCATTGATCTCGGCGAGTTCTTCCCGCGTCGGGGTCCATACAGACACGACACAATCCGCACCCACATGGCAGGGAAGGTCGCCCACGTCTTCGCCCTCTGGGCCTCGGAGGACGCAATTCTGTTCTTCGAACTCAGTCGGTTTCATTTCCTTTCTCCAAGAACGCAGCCTCTTCAGCGACGTCCTCCGGGGTTACAGGTGGTTGCCGGCGTTGGAAGGCGAGTTCCCGCTCCCCTTCGCGCCACTGTCGGGGAGAGTTCTTGGGGTCGCGCAGACCGCCAATAAGGCCCTTGAGTGTCTGGACAGTCATGAACTCAAGATCAATGAGGTGTGAACTGCTGTCGACCAAGTCCCACTCCATGATCCATTCCAGAGTCAGGAACCGGACATCCGCGTCTCCGAAGCGTATGATCGGCGCCTCCGCCACGATCTTGGACATCCGGAGTTCCGGAGCCGCCACAGCGTAGAAGTCAAAATCCCATTTGGGTTCTTCCTTCGTCTGGCAGACATAGACACCACGGTCCTCGTCGAAGGCATAGGTATGGGTCTCGGAACGGGAATCCATGAACTGGAATTTCGGACCCTGGTCTTCGATGTACTGTTTGTTCTTGGGTCCGCCGAGGCATTTGTATCTGACGATCACCGAGCAGCCCTCCACTTTTCCCCGACACGAGTGACCAGAGTCCGACGACTATTGTCGTAGGTGATGATTTCAGCTTGCGCCCACCCGGAAGCGCCTTTGTTGTAGCCCTGGTCGAGCAGTCCCTCGATGCCGGCGGCGTAGACGCCGTCACGGATATACGGACTGTTGCCCGTCAGAGACACCTGTCCTGTAACGGGAGACATAACCCAGAAGTTCTGACTCTCAGTGGTCAGACAGAAAACTGTTTCGTCTTCAACCTGACGGGTGCGGACGCCCCAATCGTCAATACGCCTCTTGTCATTTATGTTCCAAGCCCGAGTCGGGCGGAAGTGGTCGGACTCACACCACGAGACATGAAACCTGTTGTCGCGGCTATCGATCTTCTTGCAAGTTGTCCGGTATCCCAAACGATTGGCGAGGGACGCGACCAGATAAGCCTCCGGCTCTTTCGAGGTAGAGAACTGCCTGCCAGAACTCCCAGTGTCGTAGACTCCATCCCAAAACCTAATTTCATCCAAAACGACTTCTGCTTGACGATCGGAGAGATTGACAAACCAGGAAGGAAGTCGTTTCCCGTCAGCGAAAACGGAACTGAGGTACTTGGCTTCTTCACTGTACGCAGACACCATGGCCTTGTGTGCCTTCGCGGTCTCTTGCCACGTCGGATTCCTTGTCAAACTGGCTCCGAATAGTTCTACGACGCGCTGCTTCTTACGGTCTTTTTTGAGATGAAACACGATACTGTTTCGCGTAGTAGAAAGACTGCCATCGGCTGCGGCAGCGACGATCTGGCGAAGTTTTGTGTCTGAAATATCCAGTTCCACGTCGTTGCAGACCATTGGTTCCGCGCAGACCGGTACGTCAAGAGAGTCCCTGTAAACGATGGCGTCAGAGATAGGAAGGTAGGACCCGTCTTTCAGAAAAAGGAAGTGTCGGTCAGTGACCTCCTGGTGAAGAGAATCTGCCTTGCGGATCGACACAAGTGGCCCCGAATAGGTGCCTTTGGGCGTGTCGATAACCCGCGTCCATTCGTTAGCTTGCGTGTCGGGATTGAAGGCGGAAACAAGGTCCCCCTTTCGTATCTCAGCAAGGTCAGTGAAACCCTTGCCGCGCACATTGGCTTTGTATCCTGCCGGGAAACAATGAACGTGCCCCACGTTCAACTTCGGCCCAATCTTGGCCAATGACGCAGGGGATGGACGACCGCCATTCGCCCCGAGGTGGCCGTGCATGGCACACTCGATTCCGGTGGCCTGATCCCCAAGAATAACAAAGCTGTCATCCTCTCGGAGGAACACACATTCCTGTGTTTCGGGAACAAGGCGGTGCATCGCCCACTCGAAGATCGAGAAGTCCGAATCCCCATCCCTGATCGCCTGATAAACGCGCTGTTGGCTTTCTAGGAAGAAGAGGGCATTGACAGGGTCGGTCCTGTAATCGCTCGTTCTAAGCCATTTCAGGTAAGCCAGATCGTGATTGCTTTCGACAACCACACTTTCGCACCACGGTCTCTGGGTAACCTGCAGAAACCGGGCAGCCTTGTAGAGGGCGTCTTCGACACTGTCGGTGTCTTTTGAAAACATCTCGAACCGGAAATGCGGATCGGAGATGTTGTGATGATTCCGGGGCGTGAAGTCCGAGGTATCGTGGAAGAATTGGAAGTAGGGCCGCAGGGTGTCCAGCATCGACCCTTTTGTGTCGATCTCCCACCGTTCTCTCGGCTTGTTGGTCGGAGTTGTCTCGATGACCGACGTCAGACCCCAGCAGGTTTTCGCGGAGACCGGGTCCATCTTCTCGATATGGATATCGCCCCAATTGACCGCGTGTACCCGGCGACCTGTTTGAACAACTCCTTCCTCGACCACAGTCGTCAGGTCCTGGAAGTCGCCTTTCTTGTCTGCAATAAGATGCCGGCAGAAAACGTCCCCGTCCGCATCGACCTCGACGATCAGGGCGCCGATGACATGGTGGAACTGTGCCTTCAGGCCTGCTTTTTTGGGGACGTAGTTCTGGGGCGTGATGCAGCCCGTCGTCATGATTTGCTTGGCGGGGGCAAACTTCGGCGTGGCCACACTCTCAAGCGCGATCTTGGGGTGAGGGAACACCCCCCACATGTGCCGCGTGTATGTTTCAAGCCCTGACAAGGGGCGAACAGCTGTTGGCAGGATATTCATCTCGCCGCAGAACGCGATCTTGTCAGCGATCTCCATACGGGCGAGGGTCAGGTACGGTTGGACCGCAGGGACGTAATATCCGCCTTCCTTCGAGTGGTCCTCGAACAGGCCCTTCTGGTAGGTGAACCCGGAGATGTGTATTTCCGTGTTGCCGAGATGCGCCGCATACGCTTTGAGATTTTCAAGGAACCGCAGACACCGCTCATTGAGAGAGGTGTTGTCCTGTGCTGAAGAGAAGATGTAGGTCTTGACGCCCTTCGACGGGGATTCCTGGATCAGGGGATTCCGAATCGCCGCCGTGGTTCTGATCGACTCCTGAGCGCTGTAAACACGACTCTGCAGGGTCGTTCTAGCGACTCCGAGGACGCGCGCCGCAGCGCGCTGCCCACCTTGCTTGTTGACGAAGTTCAGGAGTCCGGTGTCGTCGAACCGGTCAAGCGTGTCACTGGATTTCACTTTCCTTTCCTGCTTGTTTTTGGATACCAAACCTTTGCGTAAGGAATTCGACATATTCCGGCTCAGCCTCCATAAGGAGGCAGTCAAATCCTTCTCGCATAGCGGCCTCGGCTGTCGTCCCGCTGCCACCGAACGGGTCAAGGACAACACCACCAGGCGGCGTAATGTGGCGAACAAGATATTGCATCAGGGCGATTGGCTTGACAGTCGGGTGTTTCGAGCCGGACCGGTCTGATTTGTTCGCTTTTTTGTTATAAATGATTGGGGCAGCGTCTGGGAATCTGTGAAAGAATCTAGAGGCTGATCCACCATCTCCACGCGGTTCCTGTCCTGTATCGCTTTTGAAATCCCCATAAGTGTTTTTCGCCTTTTTCTCGGTCGTGGTGGCCTTGGCGAGTTGACCGGGGCTCTCCGGGAACAAGGCCTTAACACATTCGGAATCATCCAGCAGGAGATTCGACGGGTATCTCCCTTCGGGGCTTCCGCCTCTGGGTCCTGGCTTCGCTGCGAAGTTGGTCGACCCTCTGCCTGTGTAGCGGGTCTCTTGGGATGGTTCGTCCACCCGTTGACTTCCCTCTTCAGATGGTACTCTACAGTCGTCAATGTTGAACGCACCGACACCGTGCTTCAGAAGATTCGCTGCCCCGGTTTTTTCGCTAAAAGGCTTTTGAGCGAGGTAAATCGGCTCAAGTGCTGGCTTCTGTGTTTGTGTTCCGTAGGCCCACCCGTCCCAACCGTCGATTTTAGGCCGGTGCCCTTTGGGGAAACCGCTTCCGTACACCCACCCGTGCATAGGATGCATGATGAAACCAGCCTGTTCCATTGCGCAGGCTTGCCAGTGTCCGGTTCTCGATCCAGAAAAAGCGAAAACAAACCCGCCGGGTAGCAGGATGTCCAGTATCAGTTTCCAGAACTCCGGGTCGCGTTCAATTTCTGTCGCGTCCCAGGCCTTACCCATGAATCCGCCGCTCAAACGAGAAAACGAACCATCGTTATTGTCCGTCTTCGCGGCGGATGCGGTTTTCTTGCCGAAGCGCTTTTGGATGCTGACAAGCCCATAAGGAGGGTCAGCTACAACAGAGTGAACGCGAACACCTTCCTCTATCAGCTTCTTCAGGGATTCCCGGCAATCTCCAGGGTAGATCGTGACTTCCGCCATCAGTAACCCTGGCGAGCGATCTCCAGCTCGGCACGTTCCAGCATATCCTCGATGGTGGCGATGTCGTAGAGGTCGTTTGGCTCTCCACGCTCTTCGTTTCGCTCAGTCCGAACGAGATGCTCTTCCAGGGCATCACGGATCGCGACCAGTTCGCCGATAGTCATAACTTCGAAATCAGGCACGATCCAACTCCATGTAAGTGCTGATGAATTCCCGAGCCAAAGGCTCTACGATCCCGTTGCCGTAACCGCCGACGCGCAGAACGTGCTCGGCAGGCCCATCAGCCAACGGGGTAATTCCGGGTTTAAGAGGACGGAGCTTGTCGTCGTCGCAGTAGACCCACTGTGCGTCTGCCCAGAATCCGTTGACAGGCCCCGGTAGGTTGTGAACCGACATTTCCCGACCGGAAAGTCCATAATCGCGGCTTGGTGTGGGAGTTGGTCGATCCGTTTCCGACCATCCGGACCTGTCAATGACATGCCCGGAGTATCCTTCCAATCCCTCGCCGAAGGCGTCACGTATCCCGACATAACCGCCTTCGCCTGACCTTTGAGAGTCAGTCGGCGGAGATTCCGGTTTCCCCTGTCTAGGGTATAGTCCCCGGTCCTGTGCGTGCCGGACAGAGGCGTCATCCACGACGCCAGTTTTGCCGCACCCTTGAGCGTGAGGTTCCTGACCTTCCCGCCCCGTCCTCCCTGGTACAGTCCCTCTTTCCACGCCTTGCTGACAGGTGTCGGCCAGTGCGCTTCCGAAAAGGTCGGCGACGAGCCAGAGTCTTTGGCGGATATGCGGGGCACCGACGCCCGCAGCGCACAGATCGAACGCCCCGACGGCGTAATCCTTGGCTTCCAGGTCAGCTTGAACAAGGTCGAGCCACTCAAGGCCATCTTTCGACGCAACTTGCTCTCCAAAGACGACGCCAGGTCTGCGCTCCGAGATGAGAGCGTTCCACACCGGCCAGAGATGACGGTCGTCGTCGAAGCCCTTGCCTTTACCCGCCCCTGAGAACGGCTGGCACGGGCAAGAACCTGTCCAAACCTGACGGTCCGGAGGCCACCCCGCATTGTGCAGGGCGAGTGCCCATGTCCCGATCCCGGCGAAGAAATGGCACTGGTCATATCCTTTCAACTCTTCTGGATCGATCTCGACGATGGATCGGCTGTCTACGTCGCCGGGAGGAACGACACCGTCCCGGACCAGACGGCGAAGCCAGTCGGAAGTTTCGGCGTCGAACTCGTTGTAGAAAATCCTGGGTTGCATCAGCCGTAGCGGCGCTTGAATTTCAGATGCTTCCCATTACAGATGTCTTCGTACTCCTTGAGGAAGACATGCTCAGCCCGGCGGCAACTCCAAGGCTCGAAACACGGGTCTATGTCCCGGATTTCTCCACCAGGGTGTAATTCCGGGCATGCTCCATCTGGATACAGGTATTTCGTCTCGGCAAGCAGAGCGTCCCGCTCAAGGTAGAGCATGGTGTAGTCCGCGTGCTTGACCTTCTCCCGGCAGTCGTCCGTGTAGTGGCATATTTTGGTGTTATAGAGGTCGGGCTCAAAGAGGGTCAGAACCTGTTCGTCGATCTCTTTGATGACTTGGCGGTACACGCCGTTTGTCCGCTCCTGAAGGTAGGATTTCAGGGGCGAAGAGTGATCCCCGTAAACCGATTCAGGTGTGTCGTGGAGAAGGCCCCACATGGCGTACTGCGGATACCCTCTAAGAACAAGGAGTCGGGACACGTAGACGCTGTGTTGGGCGACCGAGTAGAACTCATCGACATGCCCGGTGAACCGGCACGTCTGGGAAAGAGATTTCGCCACGATCTGCAGTGTAAGGTCATCATGACCTTGTGTACGAAAGTCGAACTTTCCACCTTTATGTAAACCGATGACAGGTTCCATTGGCATGTCCTCTTGTTGAGGAATTCATACCAATGTTATGTCAACCTTGCAAATTTGGGTTGGCTGAAATTGTCATTTCTTATGGCGAGGAGAGTTCTGCGCGATCTTCCACGCAGAAGCGCCACTGAACAAGACTTTCCCGCTGATTTGAATCAGAACGCCAAACTGGACCTTGTGCCATATTTCGGCGAACGGGAGGATTGGAGAAACGGAGCCGCCTTCTTCATCCGTGCCGAGGACCAGTGCCTTGCCGGCCACTGGTTGCGGATAGCCTTCGATCTTGAAGAAGCTCTGATTCTCGACGAACATCCCCTCATCGTCGACATAGGCGCAATCACCGTTGTCAGAGAATCTGACACAGTCAAACCTCTCACAATCGATCAACTTGTAGATCGATTTGTAGTTCCCGTCATAATCGACTTCGGTGATTCGACGTTCGACGGGGTCGATGAGGTAGGCGCGCATGTTACAATTCCTTTCACTCTGCGATCTGTTGTCCGAGGATATGTAACAAAGGAATCCGAAAAGTCAATGAAAAAAGGCGCCCGAAACGGGCGCCTTTATGCGGTAACATAATGCGACCCCAGACTACTCAGTCGGGGGTACGCAGTCTGCCTTGATGATGTTCTTCCGCATCGACAGGACGCGAATTCGAAAACCGACTGCCGTGATCCGGCATGTGGCGCCTTCCACGAAGGAGGCCTGTAGGTCGCCGGAGTTGAACTTGCCGTGCCATATTGAGTCTTCGTTGGAGAACACGCCCTGGTCGGTGTAGACTTCATACCCGCAGGACTGGCTCTCTCCGCTGGACCGGCACACGCGTTCGGAATCACGGGTCAGTTCGACCGTCGTGTCAATTCGACCGACGTCTTTTGTGGCGTAACTGCACCCTCCGATCAACAGAAAGATGAGGATGGGTAGGAAGAGTATTTTCTTGCTCATTCTTGAGTCTCCGATTCTTCGTGATCAAGAGCTTTGTCCATTTGCTCCTGCTTCTCGATCAGTGAGTGAGACTGGCGAACCTCGATCGAGGATTCGACGATCAGGTGATCGATCAGGCAGTGGTTTTCCTGCGAGATGCGCCAGATGCGATTCTCGGCCTGTTTCATGGTTCCCGGACGCCAATCCAGTTCCCCGAACACAGCCCGTCGGGCCACGGTCATCGTGAAACCCTTGGACGCCGCATGGAGCTGCCCGAACATTGCCGTGCAATCCGGGTCTTCCATGAAACGGTCCACTTCGTCCTGCCGTTTCGTGGGCTTGATCGACCCATCGATATAACCGCAGGAGTCGCCCCAGGCCTCTCTCAAGGCTTGGCCAACGACTTTGTGGTAAAAGAACACCACAACCTTTTCGCCGGCGTCCGTGATTTCCCGGACGTGTCGGATGATGTAAGGAACCTTCGCTACCGCCAGTTCCGAGCGGAGTTTGGCGATCTCCTCGAAGGCGACTGACGCCTCTTCGGGCACAAGCTCCATGATCTCTTCATAAGTGGCGTCCTCGATCTGGTCGCCATACCTTGTGTACAATTCTTCCCAGACAGAGAACATTCTGTCTTCCGTCTCGCCTTCCGCTCTTAGGCCGAGATGTTCCTCAAGGGCATCCAGGCTGCGTTCGAAGACATCATCGGACTTCTTCAGGACATGCTTGAAGTCATCAGCCGGAAGGAAAAACGGACGCCGGGTCTTTGGCGGCATATCCGGCAGGGCTTGCTGCGTCGTTCTCCGAACCATGAAGGTTGAGCGGAGATATCTCTGAAGCTCAATAAGGTTCGTACCCCCGCTCGTGCTCCAGCCATACTCCGTCCAATAGGCGCCGCAGTACCTTTTTATGAAGAACTCATAATCAGACCCGAGTCCTTCCGGATCAAATGCTCTGATAATGGGCCAGAGATCATGAGGGCGGTTCTCGATGGGAGTCCCGGTAAGGAATACACGTCGATCCCCCCGAATTGCCCGCACAGCTTCGAGCCTCTTCCGTACCATGCGGAATGAACCATCTTTGTTACGTCCAGCAGGCTTAACGATGAGCCGCTCTTCATCTCCGAAGACATATCTCGTCCTCTGCGCTTCCATATTGCGCAGGGCCTGGCACTCGTCGGCGATGACGAGGCTCCATGGCTGTTCGGCGAGCCAATCGTGGATTTGTCCCAGAAGATCATAGTTGACAACTGTGACTGGAGTATCCGGGATAATGCTGACAGTGCGCTTGATCTTGTTCTTCTGTCTAACTCGTCGCTCAACGACTCCGATGTCCAGTCCGGTTGTGGTCCAGTCTGGCCACTGTCGACTCCAGTGCGCTTTTTGAGAGGCTTCGCATAAAATAAGGACATCTTCGAGTTCACCAGATTCGAACATCTCGTTTGCTACTGAGATTGCTTGCGTGGTGTTGTGGGTGACAATGTAATCATCTGTTATGTATAGACCAGAAGGATGAGAAACAGATATACAAACCTGCTCTTGATCCTCTATTCTCTCAACCTTACATATAGCTTTCTTGGGTCTATTGTTGAAACTAGCTGGCTTCCACTGGTTTGCTTTCCGGTTTATCCTGAATGGGCACCATCTGTCTAATCGAACATTGACTTGTATGTCTTTTTCGTAAGTTTCCTTGTCTGGACGATCATATTCTCTAATAATTCCCACGCCGCCTATTGACCGAACAAGTCTGGCGACATCGTTGGCCAACCGATGATTTGAACTATGAAAAGTTATTCTATTTCTGGATGCTGACCCATCTGTGTCCATAAGTCCTTGAAGAAGGCTTAGGCGTTGTTGTTCCGATCCTGAGAAATATATTTCTGGAATAAATTTATCTCGTCCAAGGCTTCTATAAAGACCTACTTCTCTCAACGCAGGTTGAATCCCCCTCACGTAAAATCTTCGGCATTGTCCATATTGCTCAAGCGCTTCTTCCTGCGTCTTGGGATCAAACGAAGCCATTATTTCATCGGCATCCGGCGCAAAACAAGATATAGTGCAGCATCCACCTCGAAATGAGCGTAGACCGCCGTCCCCCAGAATTACACCTAACTGATAAGGATCAATTGGAAACTTTTTATCCGAAGCGTTCAAAGGGGTGGGAATAGGAACCTCGAATTTGTTTACATTTTTACCTCCAGAAGAGAATGTTATACCTCTGTTCAAAAGTTCTTCTAACGTTGCGGTAAACCACGGGTCTTTTGATTTTCTTCGACGCTGTGTGGTGGTTACTGTCCACAAATGCTCCGGCCCACAATCTGTGGAGGTTTTGTCCCGAAAATAGACCCTATACGCTGGCTTGAATCCTTGAGGAAAAATGCCTGTCACGGTCTGGATTGTGCCATCAACAGACGCGATCTTGTCTCCAATCTCAAGATCACCGATTCTGGTGTAGCTTCCATCCGCCATTAAAACTTTACAATATGTCGGCTGTTGCTTTCCCAGGCCTGGATCATCCCCAATCAGCGTGTCTTTGCGCCTGAGTGCGTATTCGACTCCTGCGTTCTGGAAGCCATAGAGGGCCTTGCCTTCTGGGACCAATCCGACAAACGCGGTATCCAGCGCACGGCTTTCGCTAATGACGGCATTCTTTTCCTCCAGATACCTCTCCATGATGGCGGAGGCTTCACCGACGCAGGCGTTTGTAAATGTCTCGACATTCGCCGGGTCAGCGGTCGTCCATCTCTTCAGTTCATCGCTCCAGTCCCACAGTGCCTTCTTGAACTGGCTGCGCTCATGGAACTGTATCCTGGCAACGAACAGGCCTTTGTCGAAAGTGATCTCCATGCTCAGAACGGCACGTAGGGACCAGGCTGGGGCAGCTGAGTATCTGGTTCGACTGTTTCTACGGAGATGGAATACTCGACGCTGCTGTAGGATTTTGATTTGCGAACGGTCGGGTCGCCTTTCGGATCGTACCAGGAAACGAACAGATGGGTCTGGTCGTCTCTCTCCATCTGCCTGATCTTGAAATCAAACGCCTCGAAGACGAGGTCCACCCGCCTGGGTGACTTGACAGTGACTTTGCTGAGCATTTCACGACGGGAACTCAATACGACTTCCCGCCTCCTTTCAGCCGATTCTCGATCTTGTGATCGGGACGATTGACGTTGAACTCCATCTTCTCGGCAACCGCGCCTCCGAGATCGATCTTGTAGAACTGCGCAGTTTCGCAGACTGCGTAGAGGAGCTGTCCGAGTTCGCTCAAAACGGCGCCAGTGTACATCGGAGAATCCGCTCCACACGACAAATGGACTCGATGCTCACGCCACACCCTGGAGGTATGGTAATGCAGTCGGCACAGGTCTTCTCCGATATCGCCCACGACCTCGCCCGCTATCTGTCGGCCTGACGAAACGAAGTACGAGCCGAACTTCCTGCCGAGCCGCCCCGCAATGTCGCAGATTCGGATGACAGTGTCCGCCAGTTCGACTTCAAACATGGAGCGATGAGGGAGTTTGTCGTCCTGCAGGGATTTCCGGTCGCCTTCCATGGCCTCGGATATCTCCGAATGAATGAGGACGGTCTTTAACGCCACACTTGGCGGCATAAGTTCGCCTGTCTTGATGTCACTCCACCATCCGGCGTCGAAGCTCGCTTGGTGGCAAAGCTTAGCCAATCGTGTCACGACTTCGCTTGCGAAGTCCATGTCTTCCTGGTTCCAGTGGTTCAGTTGGTCGACAACACGGTTCAGTTCCTTGGCAGTCCTTTCAGTCTGCCGTTTCGGGTCATTGGTCATGATTCTCCACCCGTTTCGGGTGTGTATGATCAGGAAGATGATGTTGGCTGCGATGGCGGCGTGGACTCCTGATGCCCAGCCGAACAGCATGAATAGAATTGCGGTCACGACCCCGATGAGCGGGCCTGCTATGGTCCTGTAGCCGTAGACGAAGCTGCACATGATCGAGGCCGAGAAGGCTGCCCATTCCAGGATCGTGACCGTCATCGGAAAGGTCATCTCGACACCATCCGACAAAGAAATGCCAAAATCTTATCAAGAACTCTCGGGGGTTTTCTGAGACATCGAATTCCGTAGATTTTACGAGCTTCCAGAAGATACGGCGCGTTGTTTGCCCAGGAAGGGTGGGCTCTATGCGCCGCGCAGGACCCACAGCATCTGACAGCCTTGAGATACTGCGCATGCTCCTCTTCCGAAGACATTTGCAGTCTTCCGTCGTCGTCTCGGAAGAAAAGGAAGCGGGAGGGACCTAAACTCGCCATATTTAAGCGTGGCGCCTCTCTTTCTGGGTTTTCACCCACTCCAGAAACCTGTCCCGGTCTCCGCCAGCTACCCAAAAAGAGAAATCATCCTTCCCTTCCCGGAAGGTCATGGAAGCCCATCCTCTGGACGCGCCTGGCCAGGCGAAAGACATGATCGCCTGATGAATCGTGTACGAGAAATCACTCCCGCAGGAGGCGTGGAAATGCCAGCCATCCAGTGCTTTTGACCCTAGGATTGGTCTGGCGTCCGGAAGCCGCCTCCTGAGTTCCTCGGCCATGAGATGCTTGGCAACTGCCTCGATCTGGCGAGAGACAGCTTTGCTCAAGTCGTGTTTCCACATATATTCTGGTGTGGCGTATAATTCTCCGATGCGGGGCTCTACCGGAAAGGCTTCTTCATCTCCCCAACTTATCCCGTCAGAGGAAACAACGGCGCCACTGTGGAAGCACTCGGCCCACCATCCCGCATCTATTTTCTCAATATAAGGAACCTGACCTATCTTCGCATAGTCGTCCGCCCAGGGCGCACGAACGCACCTGAGTCCGCCAAGTTCATCGCCGTTGAACTCAGCCGCTCCCATCTTGCGAGCTTCGAGATTGGATTTGGCGAAATAGATGTCACCTGTTCCTTCATCGAGTTCGGTAACAGCATAGGCTTTCAGGTCACTCATATCGCGTCGCTGTCCAAGCCAGGTCGCGGATTTCGTCCAGGAGTCCTACCGGATCGTCTTCCTCGTTGTCGCAGATGTCCTCTATCTTGAAGAGAGCATGTTCGAGCGCTCTGTAGCGTTTCGCATAAGCGTCTCGCTCTGACTCCAGTTTAACGATCAAGGCTTGAGCGTGCGCCAAGGACTCTTTGGTTATGTCAGCAGAGTGCATCTTTCATTTAACCTGCCTTTCAAAGTTAGGAGTACATAACATTTCATGATAAAATGACCATGTCAAGCTAGGAAAAGCGAACATGGCCGAAGAGAAAGACGAGGAAACCTGCATTTGCAGGAACATCCGCATCGCGGATGCAATCTGCTTCTATCACGGAGATGACCTCAAGCCTTTCATGGCATGGCACAAGGACTGTCCGGTTCACAGATTCATTACCTCGGTGGACGTTAAAGAGTTTGACGGGACCATCGATCCGAATTTGCGAAGAAAATAACTTGACAAAAGGAAGGGAATAAACAATATGTCTCCTATCGCAGCAAATGAAAGGAGATATCCATGTCCCCCCACATCAAACGCAAGGCCAAGCGCCTCACCCCTGACCAGATTCGGTTCTGCTTCTCACAGGCACGCCAGACCCGCACGCCGGAGCGCGATGTCGTGATCCTGCATCTGTCGTTCGGTCTCGGCCTGCGTGCCTGCGAGATCGCCGGTCTTGAATGGGACCGCCATGTCTTCGACGCCGAGGGCAAGATGACCGGCAAGGTCTGGGTGTCCGGCGACATCGCGAAGAACGGTCGAGAGCGGACTCTGTCCCTTCCCAAGCCTATCGTCGAAGCGCTCGTCGAACTTCACGCCGCCCAGCAGGGTCAGTCCTCCTTCGTGGTGCACTCGCCCAAGCCGAACAAGGACGGACTGTCCCCCAACACGATGGTCCAGTGGTTCCGCAGGTTCTATCGCGACTGTGGGTTCTCCGGCGTCTCGTCTCACTCTGGCCGGCGCACTCTGGCGACGAAGAAAGCCGAGACAGTACACCAGTATGGTGGGACCCTCCGGGATGTCCAGCTGATGCTCGGACACGCCTGTCTGTCGACGACCGAGGAGTATATCGACGAGACGCCGGCATCGAAGGCCATGACGATGGACCTTGAATACGCCTGAGACGGTTTCGGCCAACACGAATTTGCCTTTGTTCGGGCTCTGAGGTAGGTTCAACCTGTCACAGAGCCCGAAATCCCTTGAAAGGAGAGCCAATGTAAGATGAACCTGTCCCGACTGAACGCTTCATCTGCGCCGAACCCAACCGTTATTGTGCAGAAGACCGGAAGCGCCGGTCTCTTCCTTGTCGGCCTCACACTCATCATGTTCGCGGCGAACCTGTTCGGCTTCACAAGCATCCCGTGGTGGCTCGTTTTTCTCCCGATTTATATCTTTCCGGCGCTTTGTCTTGGCTTCGTCATCCTCCTCTTGGCGTGGGTCGTCCTCGCCTTCGTAGTCGGCGTTGCCGCCTCTTTCTTCCGGAAAAACTGAGTCCCTATGTCCACACTCGCTTATCGCGACGGTGTTCTCGCTTGCGACATGCAGGTTACAGGTGAGAATCAAACAGGCGCGAGAACTGTGCTCAAGGTTCGTCGTGTTGACGAAATGCTCTTCGGCGGGACAGGTTGTCCTTGGCAGGTATTCCAGTATTTTGAGTGGATCTCTCGGGGGATGCCGGAAGACGAAATTCCAATCATGGCAAAAATCGATCCGGACGATACCTATATGTCCGAGTTCCTATGGATCGACCAGAACGGTGTTGCGTGGCATTCCAGCAATGTTCACCTTCCCCATTTCTATCCCTCCAATGTAGAATACTGGGCCTCCGGGTCCGGTTCCTCCTTCGCTCTGGGCGCAATGGCTGCAGGATCAGATGCGATCACGGCTATCCAAATGGCCGCGAAACACGACATTTACACAGGAGCAAGGATCGCCGCCATCTCCCTGCACCAGGCCTCGGATGATCCGGAATACTTCCCCATAGCTGGGTAATCCTTACTATGGAGACCCCAACAAAAAAGACCCGGTCCTTTGGCCTGAAGCGGTTTGAGCGAACGCCGGAGTCCATGCTCAAACAGGCCTACCTGACCCTGTCCAATGCGTCGATCAAGGGTCAGGAGAGGCTGAGGCTCGCGCTGATCGTATCGTTCCTGCGCGGTGTGTACGACCAATTCCGCTACGTCGAGACACAAAGCGTCTGCCAGAAGAAAGCCTTAGGCATGATCGCCGAGATCATCGAAGACGACCGGGTTCCGGAAGATATCCGAAAATCTGTCCTCTATTGGAAGGCACAGGCCGACCGGTGGCGACAGTCCAAGGAGTTCGGGATCGTCTCGAAGGACATCGCGGATTTCCCAGACGACTGGACCTCAGAGATAGAAGGTCTGACGCCTTCCCAGAAACTGTCCAGATTGATGGAAAAAAGTTGACAAACTGAAGTTTTCTCCTAGCATGAAACCAGAAAGGAGATCATCATGCTAGCCCCACTCGCTACAATCCTCTTGGCCGCTCAAATGAGCTACCAGGCCAGCTTCACATCAAGTCGTGTCCTCTCGGACATAGACCTTCACATCTCAGATTCCAGACGAGGCAGCGCGATTTATATCGGCGACTGCAACGGTTATGGAAACCGTGAAAGGATCATGATCAGGCTGGTCGATACCTCAGCAGAGGCCGATATCACCGGATACATCGTCGAACGCAGGGAGCGCGCTGACTATGTATTCTGCACTGGCTGAAAGTGACAGACACCAATTACGAAGAAATTGAAGTCGAGACACTGAACGACGCCGAAATCGTCGGCGTCGTCGACAAAAGCGTGTGGGACCGGGAAGTCTCCATGCTTTACTCTCCGAACGGCGCCCGACTGTCGCGTGACCGCTGGATTCCCCGCACGACGACTTTTGGAAATCTGTTCGCATCGACCCTGTCGCACCACAAGGTCGGGCCAAAGGACGGGCCGTGCATTGTGCTCGGACACGGCTCGGAACGATCCAAGAAGGCCATGCACTACGCGTCCATGGTCGGAATCGATGTCGACAACGGGCAGAATCCGCAAGACATCGAGGACGCGCTTCTCGACAACAATGTCTGCGGCCTGATCTACACGACGCACTCTCACCTGGCCAATTATTCCGACGCGGAACAGGATGTGGTCATCAAGTTTTGCGATCTGGACGAAGACGACGCCGTTCCGTCCCGTGAGATGCTTGTTCTTTACTGGGTAGAGAAGAAGGGCATCGACAAGTCCGTCTTCGAGGGCGACTTTCCGGAGCCTGAATTTGTCCACACGGACAAGCCGGCATGGCGCCTCTATCACAACCCGCTGCCGAAATTCAGAGTGTTCATCCCGCTCGCGGAAGACTTCCCATTTTCCCTCCCGTCCGAACCCCACAAGAGGCGCCTGGAACGCTTCGCCGACAAACTGCGCGGACTCGCCCAGATGCTCGGCATCGAGCGCATGGATGAGAGCTGTACAGACCCCTCCCGCCTGTTCTATCTCCCGTCACACGCAGAGGGTTCGGCCTTTTCAATCATCCTCGTGGCAGGCGAGCTTCTGGACTTCAATTCCGTTCCTGAAATCAAGTCGACCCGAAAAGGCCTTGCTGCCCTGAAGGAGCTTGGCAGTCATCTGGCAGGCGCCTCCCGTCAGATCGAAGGAATGTCCCTCAAGAAATGGGCCTCCATCTACGCGGACGGGTTTGAAATCCTTGATGCTGTCAGGGACCATGTCCCCGACAAGGTTCGAGGCTCCTGTTCCTCAAACCAGGGAATGGAGATCGAGTGTCCTTTCGACGAAGATCACTCGAATGCAGGAGATCCGGAAGACCGAGCATTCATGGTCATCAACGGGTCTGAATCCGATCAAGGTGGATTCATCGCTACCTGCCGGCATGACTCCTGTCGGGAACACGACAGGCTGGATTTTCTGGCCAAGATGCTCGATGACGAGTGGTTCCCGGAATCCGTGCTGACAGACGAGAACTACGTCTTCATCGTCGCGGAAGACGACGAGGAATGCGAGGAGAAGGCGAAGAAAGCGCTTGTTCTGTTTGAAAAGACGGACATCAAGCGAGCGATAGACGGGCTCAAGGCCGGGGAAATCGCGGACGCCGAAGAAATCATCTCCGCCATATGCAAGACACGGTACTCCACTCTGGAACGATCCGAGCTTATGAAGACCATGGCCAAGAGGCTCGGTCTCTCCCGTGCCGACATGGACAAGAACTACAAGGAAACGCGACAGAGGCTGGCATTGGAGGAAGCCGACAAGCTTTCGGAAGAATACGAGAAGCGCGCCGAAATGGGCGTGATCTATATCGACAAGACCAGCTTCGACACGCAGGTCCGGCTGGCCTGGTCCAAGCTTCTTCGAAAGCAGCGGGACAACCCACAGATGTTCTGGTCTGACCAGGGCGAGATCGTCCGGCTCAAGACGATGCTGTCAGGCAAGACCAAACGGTCTGTCGGAACGAACGATCTCCTGGATGCTGTCGCGCACTCCTGTCACTGGAAGACCCTGACAATGGAAGGAGATCAGACAGCTGCTCCACCTGACGCCGTGATCCGCACCATGCTGGCCTCGGATAATGCCAGAAACAGGCTTCCCATCCTCCACGAAATCGTCTCCACGCCTTTCTATACCGATGACGGCGATCTCGTCATGGAACCGGGTTACAATGAAAGCGGGTACTATCTCGACGACCCCGACGCCGGGAGTTACCCAGACATCCCTGTGAATCCGACAGACGAGGAAGTCTTCGAGGCGCTCGACTTCATCATGGACAATGTGTTCGTCGATTTCCCATTCGACGACAACACGGAAGGAGAATCATCGAGGTGCCACGCACTCGCAATGCTTCTGCAGCCTTTTGTTCGCCCAATGATCCACGGCCCGACGCCGATCTACTTTGTGGACAAGCCTCTGCCAGGTACGGGTGCAACGCTTCTTATCAACGCCATTCTGCGCATCTCCTCCGGGCGTGAGCCACAGGCACAGACACTTCCCGACAGTGAAGAGGAATTCCGGAAAACGATCACGGCGTCTCTGTCCGAAGGGGCTCGCTATTTCTGGCTCGACAATGTCGACAGGACCATTGACAGCCAGAGCTTCGCATCCGTCGTCACGTCGCAGTTCTGGAAAGACCGCCGGCTTGGGCAGTCCAGCTCCATCGAGTTTCCGATCCGCAACCAGTTCATCGTCTGCGGGAACAATGTCGACATGCGATCTGAGATGATCCGTCGCATGCTCCTCATTCACCTCGACCCGAAAACATCAGACCCCACCGCCCGGACGGGGTTCAAGCACACACATCTTCTTGAATGGGTCGCCCGAAACCGCACCAGACTCGTCCACGCCTGCCTCATTCTCTGCCAGGCGTGGATTTCAGATGGGTGCCCCAAATCGACCAAGACCAAGGCCTCGTATGAGGACTATGCCGCCGTCATGGGCGGAATCATGGAATCCATCGGGGTCGACGGTTTCATGGAAAACGAATCCATGCTCAAGCTCTCCTCGGATAGCGAGAGCGGTCCCATGGACGAATTTATCTATCTGTGGTGGGATCTTTTCGGTGACGAGTGGCTCAAGATCGGCGGCGGAGAGGGCGCAGGAGCCGAAGGATTGTTCGCCGTCATTGCCGAACAGCAGGTTCCTTTTGTTGTGGCAAACAACGAGCAGACACTGAAAATCAAGCTTGGAAGAAAACTGAAAATGCTCTCCAACAGGCAGTTTCGTATCGATGTCGACGAAGAGGAGATCGAGGTTCGTGTCGAGATCAAGCCGAGGCAAAACAGGGTCAACGAGTACCGGCTCAATGTCATCAGCCGGACACCGAAAGTCCTTGACAACTGATGTGTTTTCGCATATAGTCTGGAAATGGTCGGCCCGGCCCGACTTTCCTTTCAAGCTGCGATCACGCGGGGTGGCGCCCCGTATGAGGATGCCGGAAGACCTGAGAGGAAACTCTCAGGTCTTTTCATTTTGTCGAAAACAGTAAAATCACGTCGAAAGTCGCTCTATTTCTATTGTTTTTGTCGAAAACCGAAAATCCTTTCAGCCATCCTGAATTGGACAGCCTACCTTCGCTGTGGCAATTTCTTGTTGCGAGGCCTCTCTGGCACAGAGGCAAAACAGAGTGGAACTCTCATCTTCCTCCCGAAACAGGTGGACAATATATAGCGCTGACGACGAGGAATTCGCAGCAGCGAGTGTCGGTGGTCGTCTGATCATCCGGGACGAAGACCACAAGTTCGCGGTCTTCTCTGCAGGAGACGCATACCTCTACCTGAGCCAATCATTCGACACTTTCGCCGAAGTTTGCGCTCTTGTGCAAGATGACATAACTCCGGATACGGGGACTGTGTGGAATCAAGTTTGCCGAGACATCCTGCAGGATTTCCAGTTCAACTACACCGATCAGGAAACCTACGACACCTTGGACGACGTAATCGATACAGCACGTATCATGGTATCCGAGACATACTATGACGAACTCTCCTTCGAGGACCTCGAAGACGCTGAGAAACGGAACATTCTGGCCTATATCTTCACGCTGACCGACTACGGTCTGAAGCACGACGACCGATTCCCCCCGCCTCTCGAAGTACCTGAAGCCCTGATCCTCATTCTCCTTTCCGCGAATCGCCAATGCCCACCCCACGAGACAGACTGATATTCCGAATCGTCCAGAAGGTTCGCGGCATTCCTGTCGCTGAATTTCTCTGCAAACGAGACCAGGTCAACAGCTTGAAGAAAACAATGCCCAAGGTGATCCCCACAGACGGTGAGCTTGTCTCATTCGATGTCTACGAAGGTCTCAATGGCGCGAGACAGAAAAAAGGCCTTCCGATCCAGTGGGATCATGTTGAGACAATTCTGGCCGGCTCCTATTTTATGGATTACTGACATGGAATCTCTTGATATCGAATCTCTCGGCAATATTGGCGGACTGGTCGGGCTTCTGGGTGTCGCCGGCATGATCCTGTGGCAGGCCTACAAGAACCTGTCTCCGAAATGGCAGGAAGACAAGAGTCGCCTGGACGAGGCGACAGGAGCGGCCCACACCGACCTGATGGCTCGATTTGATCGCATCCGGCAGAATGAGACAGAGTGCCTCGATCGCATCGAAGAGCTTGAACAGGCGCTCGACGCCGAACGAGCCATCCGGCGAGCCGCAGAGGACGAGGCTGCCCAGGAGCGGATCATGCGCAAGACGTGGGAAACACGTCATCGGCGTGCTGTTGAGGAACTGGCTCGTCTGGGTCGGGAAGACCTGGCGAAGTCCATTGAAGCGCTTCAACTCGGCGCATCTTCACCGATACTGGAAACGGAAAATTGACAAACCAGAGTTAGGATAACCTGACTTTAGAAAGGAGGTTTGTCATGAAGAAATATATCACCAGTGTCTTGTGTGCAGCGACCCTGTGCGCGTGTGCGCCGTCGGAGCCGGAAGGGCCGTCTGCAGAGACTTACGCTCAGCTCTACTCGACTATCGAATACCGGGAATCTCTATATCTCATGAGCTGCGATCCAGAGCTTCTCATGGGTCCGGGCGCAGAATTGCCGACCGACGTCGAGCAGGAATGTAAAAGGGAACTGGACGAGATCAACGCACTCCGGCGAGGTCTTGATCTTCCGCCATCCGTCTTGAAATAGTGAAGGCCGCGCCATGAGCGCGGCCTTTGTGTATAGGACAGATATTTCCTGTTATCCTGTCCTTAGCCCAGATAGCGGCCAAATATTTCCGGTTACCCGATGGCGTATCTGGTTGTCAGGTTCTTGATCTGGGAAGCGAGAGCGCGACATTCAGTGGCGACATACGCCACATCCCGATAGTGCCTAATCGTAGGCCTGTACTCAGCGCTCATTCCCGCATAGGCCTCGGTCATGTAATATGCCGGACAGAAGTCGTAACCTTCGGAGCAGTGAAAACCAACAACCGTGGAATCCTCGACTGCGGCACCGCCAAACGGGAAACAATCTGCCGAATAAGATAGAGGCCTTGTGAACTCAATCTTCTCGCCGATCTCGTCATAGTCGAGATCATCCAGAATGCTTCCTCTCGGAAGACAGACATATCCGTTCAAAGCGAACGAAAAACCCCGCGAGAGCGCTAGAAGATAACCAGTACCGCAATCTTTCCAGACAATGACGTCAGGCTCTTCCATCCACGGGCCGGGGTCGGTCCTTTGCCGGATTTCTGCCGGCAGGGTCAGGAAATTATTCTCCACCAGCAATTTGACATCGCTCGGATCGACGTTCATGCGTTCGAGTACCTCGCGCATGATGAGAGAAATGGGTTCTGGCCACTGCATTAGTCAGCTCCTCTAATGAATATAACATGGGAGCCAACAATATCCGGCTCAGTGCATACATCGTCTCGCATGCGTTTGGCGGTCTGGGGAGAGAGCAATTGTGTTGCGGAATTCATGGCCTTCTGTCTGGCTTCTTCAATGGATTCCGCCATGACAATGATATCACCATCAAACCACTCAGCAAGGGCACGGGACCCCCATCGATAGAGGTTCATCATTCACCACCCTCAATAAACA
>NZ_SRIO01000017.1 GCF_004684205.1 Candidatus Macondimonas diazotrophica | reverse complement strand
ATCTGACCATCCGTTATCTCGGGTATGCCAAACCCGAATTTCCTCCACTCCAATATCCATACTTGGCGGAGTATAAGAGCAATGTACGATTAGTTTTTTAATTGATCTCATGAAAGCACCGTCATGGTTTTGAGGCCGTACAATTTTGCGTAACTGCTAGCTGTATAATAGTCTGAGGGGCCTGTGCTGGGGCCGAGTACTATACGATTAATAGCTGATACAGACTCCCATACAAACCCATGCTGCCGTAAAAATGTATTAGATGAATCCCGTCTGTCAAAAGACTCAGCAAGTGCTACCTTCATGTAAGATGTGTTGCTGGGATTTAGAATTTGTATTCTGATAGGAGAGAAAGCATTAGCTACAGCAGTTGTAGCAGGTATGTATCCTACTCTGGGGCCATCACCTGTTCCCCCAGTAGACACGTTTCCCCCGTAATCAGTAGCATACTTGTAATTTGCTACTGTTGTGTCTCCATTAAAAAACAAGTGTACTAATCTTATGTCAGAAGCTCCAGCTCCTCGCAGAACAGCCTCCATTTCAAAAGAATCATAATTGTTTGGAAGGGTGCCACCGGGCCACCACTCATCTGTATCAAATCCTCCATCAGCTGCAAGAGTTTTTTCATATAAAAGCTCTCTTACGCTAATTTCTGTAACCGCTGCTCTGGTAAGCAAGATTCTGCTGGGTGCAGTATCCCAAGTGGCGGGAGTAGCAAGAGTATAATCTAAATAACAAAAAACCCTAAACCGGACACTAGCCCTGGCTGCGTCACTGTATATAATCCTGGGGGAGTCTGAAGCAGTGTCTAAAACTGAAGTGGAAACTACAGAGTTGTCAGAAAGCCCAGATGGCCTACCTACCACTGCAAGTTCTACAGTTCCTGCATTGTTTAGGAATCCTACACCTACAGTCCATTTTAAATTGGATATAAAACCTAAAGAAGCCCCACTGGGTATAGTTATGCTCATAGCGGAAGTTACTTCAATAATATCGTAACCCCCTGCAGTATTAAGAAACCCAATTCTTCCCTTGTCACTTGGACTTGGGTCAGTACCAGCTTCAGTTTTAACTGCAAAAGTTTCTGCTCCAGCAGACCTAGAAGCTACAATAGTGAGGTTGTCTAGAATATAAGCGTTGCTACTAGATGCCCCACTTCCACCTGTGCCATTAGCAGCGGCAGTAAGTCTACCTTGAGCATCTACAGTAATATCTGCATTAGTATAGGAACCTGGAGTTACAGCAGTATCTGCAAGCTCAGTTGGACCAACTACTCCTGCATCTATTTCCCAGACAGTCCCACTGCCGGATACAGTAATATCACCTTTATCCCCGTCAGAAATGCCCGGACCAGGATCACCTTGGATTCCTTGTGGACCAGTTAGATTGCCTTGCAGTGTCCAAGTAGATGCGCCAGTTTTTTCATAATAATCGCCATTACTTGAATCTAAGTAGAAATCTCCAACTACGCCAAGTCCAGAAGCTGGTGCTCCTGTCCCAGTATACCAAACTGAACCATCTTCACCAGGGTCACCTTGAATGCCTTGAATGCCTTGAATACCTTGCGGACCTGTGATGTTAAGCAAAAGCACCCAAGTACCAGCTTGCTTCTGATAAACATCTCCATTGTCAGTATTTAAATACATGTCACTGTCATTACCTAACCCGCTGGCCGGAACTCCAGAAGCCGCAAACCAAGTGGCATTACTAACACCAGCTGGGCCTTGGATACCTTGCGGGCCTTGGGGTCCTGTAATGTTAGATACAGGAGCTCCCCAAACTCCTCCAGATTTAGGACCGTAAAAATCTCCATTAGTAAGATTGATATAATAGTCCCCGGTGCTGCCATCTTCATCTAATGGAGCACCCGCATCTGAGAATATAAAAGAAGAATCGCCATCAGCTCCAGGAGGCCCAGCAACTCCTTGGATACCTTGAATTCCTTGAACCCCTTGGTCTCCTTTAGCCCCTTGGAGTCCCTGAATACCTTGCGGTCCTGTAATAAGTGACAAAGCTACTAAATTAAGCCAACTTACATCTCCAGAAACTCTCCATTGGATATAAGTTGGCGTAGATTGCAATTCAATAGAAGGCCCAGTAGGCCCCGGAGGTCCAGGGGGCCCAGGAGGTCCAACAGTACCAGTATCCCAAATAGTTGCATCTGCCATTAGCTTGGTACCACGTCAGCAGCTTGAAAGGCAAGTTGGCTATATTGTTCGCGTACAAGTGCTTGCATTTGGGACGCTTGTTCTTGATAGCCAATGCGGTTAAATATAGTTCTTGCGGCTTCCCAAATAATTGCCCAAGGCAACTCAACAGCAATCCAAGAACTAAAACTCTCAGAGGTTATATCGGGGTAGCGATAAAACCCAAACAATATTTTATCTAGTTCCGCATATGTACGGATTTGCAGAAATTTTCCGGCCATATAAAAAACATTCAAACGCGGATACCCGTAAGAATCTAGAGCTACTTCCGTAGTTATAGGCTCAAGAATCTCTTTAGCTTCCCCATCTGCATCACCTTCCCAAATACGGATGTATTTAACTCGTCGATAATAACTGGATACATCCGCTGGATCAAAAGTCTGAATTCTGCGGGGCTCATCAAATTGGACAGCAAGCTCTACTAAATCATTATAATAAAACCCAGAAGTGTGGGCTTTTAAAGTTGCAGCAGAGACTGCGGATTCTGCGCTGCTTTGTAAATCTGGCCTAGCTGTTATACTTTTTACTTCGTCAACTAATTCTGAGAAGTTCATTGTAAGCTGCCTCTAATTAGAGCTTTATCTATAGAGCACCTTTCTAGCTCTTCTAAAGCTGCTATATAGGCTAGTAGTAAGTCCCCATTAGTTTTGATGCTGGAATAGACCACAACACAATCCATTAAAAGAGATTCTGGTATATCACAAGTTAGCGGAGTCGGAGGAGCTGGAGGAGTTGCGCAAGCTGGAATGAATAGCATCAATAGAAGAAACCACAACACTAGGTAACGCTGCATCTTTCCACTCCCTAGCTTCCGGATTAACCTCTAGCTCTTTTACTATAACATGAACTTTATTCTTTTTGCGCTCCAGTTCAGCTAATTGTTGTTGGCGTTTTGTGTCTAAATCAAGTAGGCGCTGAACTCTCATTTCATACATGTCTGCTTGAATTTCTAGCTCTTGCTCTCTGTGCTCCAATTCAGCTTTCAATAAATTGGTTAGTTGAAATTGCAGATAAATAACACAAGCTGCAAGAGCTGCTATTAGACCTCCGTATACAGCCCCTCTACTTAGAGGCAAGGCGGTTTTTAAGAGCTTCAGCAGCTGAAACATTTTTTGGGTCTCCTGATACTTTTACAGCTTCTTCAATTTTATTTTCTTGTGAGCCTAGAACTGTAACAGTGTTTGATACACCTGCCTGAAATTGACTGCCTGTAAGAGATTTAGAACTGCCAATACCGGGGGAGCGAATGCGATTTTTTGCTGCCTTGCTGCGGCGCACAGGTACATATCGGGAACGCAACTCTTGCAAATTCTCTTCGCTTACTTTAGTATCATCTGCATCAAAATATACACCACATTCTTTAGTCTTTGCCATAGATTCCAGTTGGGCAATTTCTGCTTCCTTGTTAGTAATATATATACCATTAAGGAACTCTACGCGAGAAGCATCAGACAAAATAACCGCTACTTGGGGCTGCTTGTTTTTAAACAGTCTGTACATTTTATATCTCCTAGGGAGCGGCGCATCCTTGCGCGCTAGGGGGAGGGATTAAGAAGCAGCGCCGGCAGTAAGGTTCCAAACCACTGCGTTAGCTGGGGGGTTGCGGACTTCAACGGTACATTCTGTAGTGAGTGTACCACCAACAGCATCAATACCATTATCAACAGGAACACCCTTAGAATTAAATTCCAAGTGTTGAGTATCCCGGCCTTCCAGATATGCAATGCTGAAGCTCGCAGGATCAACGGCTACTGCCATTTTACTCCAGTAAGGGTTGGTATTAAACAGCGGGTGCTCAATGATTTTAAAAGATCCACGAGGAATCTTGAAAGAATCAAATTGCAGCCCAAAGTTAGTTTGGGAGTTCATGATTTCGTACTGTCCAGACAGCCTGCCAATTTGGTGCAGTACGTTCCGAGCCCCGCCGCCTACAAAAAGCAACCGCTCTTGTGGGCCCATTGGGTCAGTTACCTGATTAAATACAGGGTCCAACATTGCAACCAGCTGGTCATAAGTAGTAGTAGCACCAGCAGTATACACATTGGGCACACTGTAAGAATCAGGGTAGTAAGTGAGATCGCTTACAATGTTAATCAGTCCATCCATAGTACGGAAGGGTTGACCATTTCGCGTACCTTGTGATTTTTGGCTGAAAAACAAAGCTTTCTCAATTGCGCCAGCATGGAAAGCTGCACCATCTGCTTTATTTTCTGCAATTGGGGAATCCCCTGCAATGACCCGAGTAGCAGCAGAACTACCAGAAAGTGCCCAAGTATCTCGAAAGATATGGGTAAGATTGGTAACTCGCTCTACTTGAACAGACAGAGCATTGGGTCGAATTGAGGCTTCCTCAAAAGCATTACCCACTTGGTAAGCAGTAGTAATATCTGTGCCTACATCAATAGCGGCAGCAGCTACAGTACCAACAGAACGGCCTACTGTGATTTGGGTAGCAGAGTCAACACTATTGATAATCACAACTTCCCCAGATTCCTGCAAACGGTGGAGCTGTCCAGGAATAAGAGTAGAAGTATCAGCAATAGTGAAAACAGTGTCACCAGCACTAATATTAGCGGTCAGGGTGAAGTTAGGAAAAACCGCAGTTTTAGTAAAAAACCCGTGCTCTACTTGTACTGCCGTTTTTCTGGACAGCATAGAAGAAAGGGCAAACAGCGGAGCTGTCCCATTAGGCATAAGCCTAGTAATCATAGCAGCGAAAGACTTCTTCGCATGATCCTGGGTAAAGCGGCTAGAATTAAAAATTCCTTGGGTGGTCGGGGGCATCTAAGTTACTCCTATTAAGCTGAAGCGATTACGCCAGCAGTTCGCAAAGCAGCCAAAATTTCATTTACTTTAGTGGCCGCGGCTGTAAGGTCTGCAAAAGGTACTGCTGCATCCGTAATTGCATCCGCCTGCACAAGACCACTTTGAAGTGGTGCGTATGAAGGAAGGCCAACTACACCTGCAACCGTATCTTCTGCTACTACTTGTACTTTCTTGACAATTGCCATTTCTATCTCCAATTAATTAAAAGTCTAAAAAGGTACTGAAATCCGTCTCCTTAGCTGAAGTCTCCTCTTGTTTACGCTGCTCTGAGGGGCCACGAATCACATCTGCAAACTTAAGTAGATATTCTTCAGCTTGCTGTTTGATAGATTCACTATCTGCATCAGGATACTTCTTATGAAGCCTTTCCTGAATAGCAGAGATCATAGGCTCTACAGCAGGATCTTTTAAAAGGGGGTTTGAGGAGGTAAGTGCTTCTGAAGCTTTAAGACGATTGTAACTCCGCGAAGTGCGAGTATCAATCTTGTCTTGGGCTTTGGTGAGGGCTTGCTTGACTAGCATTCCGTTAGCAAGCATAGACTGAGAGAAAACATCACGAGCTACTGAATTAAGAGAAGTTAAAAACGCTTTCTGGGCATCTTCTCCACCAGCTGCTATAGATTCTAAAACTTGCGGATCGAGAGACTTAGTAAAGTCAATGTTGGAGACAGTAGAATTGATTTTTTCTGGGTCAATGCTGAATAGGGAGGAAAGATCAGCATCGTCCTGCTCTGCTTCAGTGGTGTCAGATTGCCATATATCTTTGAACGCTTCCAGGGGTGAAACTTTTGGTTCTGTTGATTCTTCTTGATTAGATTCCGCAGGAGCAGAAACAGGCTCGGTTGCGGGAGAGCTACGAAAAATATCGGAGAATTTCATTTTAATCTTCCTCGTTGGGATCAATGTCAATTAAGGATTTAAGGGCGTCAATCTGACCGCGCAAATAACCGCGCTCTATTTCCGCCTTAGCAGGAGTTTCTAAATTAGCCCCTACAGATAACAGACTGCCAGCTAGTTGGGATATGTAATTTTGAATAAAAACTTTTTGAAGTGGGTTGAAAGTAGCTCCAGCCTTCTGCTCCTCCTCTGTCATTGGGATTCTTTGAAAATAGTTATAATCATCGTTGCTGAACATTTGCATTATTACCTGCCTGGGCTCTGGCCTGATTTACTTTGTCTATAGATTCTTTGTACTGTTGCATTACGCTGGAACTTATAGGAGAAATAGCATTAGTGGGAACTCCTGGAGTGTAATTAAAATCTTGAGGAGTAGGTTGAGGCGGCAAGTATTTTTGTAGCTCCTCTGGAGTTGGAGGATTTTCCATTTGTGTAAGAGACTGAGCTAATGTTAGTGCGGCCTGTTGCCAAGCCTGTACAGCTTGTTCATACGCAACTTGCTCTGGGGATTTCTCAAAATTGCGCAATTTAGCCCCTCTTGAATTCATTAAGTATGAAAACATTGGACCCAAATTATAATTACTTGCCAACTCAGGGGATTGAGAGAGAACTTGAAAGGCTGCTGTTAGAGTTTCACCGTCTATCATCTTATCACTGGGGAGCATTCCATCACTTAGCTTAAACTCTATGTTGGCTTTGCGCAATAGCACAGGGTCAACTTCAACAACTTCTTGTGTCTCAGAATTGAAAATAGAAGAGGCCCCTTGGAATTGCAGTATGTTAGCCTTCAAAATTTGTTTGATAGGTTGAAATAAATTACCTTCTAATGCTAACGCCATAGTGCGGTCTCTAGAAGTTGAACCGCTCATAGTCTCCGCAAATTCAAAGCGAGTTTTATTGCCCTTAACAAATTGCCCCCGCCTTGCTGGGTTAAGTCCTGTAGTTTGATCAGCGAGCCCAAGAAACAAATTTATATTCTGCGCGGCATATTGAGATTGGGCGTCATTAAAAGGCAGTTGGTGTACTGCGTCTTTTATGGTTCCACCTAATGGTCCCAATCTTACAGGGATTCTAGCTACTGGAGAATCACTGCGGATAGAAGAAGGGGAAATTTTTAGGGGGTCAAAAAGAAGTCTATCACTAATAGCTCTACGACGAGCCGCAATCACACTATTAGCTAAAGCTGTGGTGAGCGCTTGGAAAGGTTGGACATCGTGTGCTACAGATTTAGATTGATAACCTAACCCATCATCTTTAGGAACACCAATAATAATAGGGATCAAGTTATGCATGTTAGTTAACCGCTCAGCATAAATCACCACAGACCCATTTACAATTATAAATTTCCAAATCTGTGGTGTATTAATGCCAGGCACATCCCTAATACCAAAATCTTCAGGTAGAATCCTGCCATACAGAGTAGTGACAACATACATGTCAGTGTAATTAATACGGGGCTGGTTTTCTGGGTCTGCGATCCCTACCCATTTAAACCAATTCATACTACCTGCATTATACAGAGGGTTTGTATCATTTATGTAAGAACTGCAAGGATCTAAATCTGGTACATAGAAAGAATTTACTTCTTCCGCATTACTTGCAGTGAGAGCTGGAGGTCTTGATTCTAGAGCTTCCCGCATGCTAGTACGAAAAGGCAGGGAAGCAGCAAAAGCTTTAAAAGCTGTTCTAGGATACAATTCTGAGTACCCAGCAAACTCACCTCTGGTAGGCAAATCTGTAGGATTAACTCTTGGGTCAAATATGGTATTGTAAGGGTCTAAAGATTTTATTTTATTTCCTAACCACAGGATCTCTTTATTTTCTTCTTTAGCCCGTTTCCCAGCTTTACGTACATCCTCAATAGAATAGGATACTTGAGTTACATCTGCGATTTCAGTTGGGCCAAAATTATATTTAAGTCCGTTGCGCAGAGTTTTAAGGAGTTCAGGTACCCAACGGGCTTTAATTTGTTGATCCAATATGATAGCGTCCATTTGGGATGCAGCATTCATATGGATAGGAGGAGCTACTGCACCAAAAATAGGAGTACCTGAAAGAAAGACTTCTTGCTGAAATGCCAAAGCTTCTTCAACTTGGGGCATTACAACAGGTAGAATAACATTCTGAAATTTAGTAGGATCCCCTAACTCTTGCGCGTACTTAGCTTTAAACTGCTCCTCTGTTAGGTCCAGAGTGCGCAAGTAATCCATATCTGTTTTTCTAAAGCTGTTTCTGAAGTTTTGCTGCCCAAAACTCAGACGAATAGCTTCCCTGTAAAAGGCTATAACAGCTGAGGCTGACTTTTCTGATAGTAGGTAAGGTAGCATTATGTAACCTCAAAAAGAAGAACAAATTGTTTCATCAGAAAATAGCGAAGCTTTATTAGAATCTTCCTGCCATTCTTGGGCTCCAACTACTGTGTAGTTTTTAAGCTGATCTGCAAACTCAGTAAGTACTCTAGGGGAATATGTCATAAGATCCAGAGTGTTATCTATGTTGTCTGTTTTCATTGGGTTGAAGGATCTCATCTGGGCTTCTAGTATAGCCTTTACTTTGGGGTGCACAGAAATTTCCCCTGCCATATAGGCTTTAAAGAAATCCAGAATGCGAGAATTCTTTGACCTAGAACCCGAATAGATAGGCACTACATTGATTCCTACGAGACCCAGCTGCTGACAGAATAGGTTAAACCAGTACAGTAGGGAGTATTGGTAAGCATTGGATTCAATGGCTATAAGAGAGCAAGAATTATCTATGGCTAGCTGCAAAGCTTTTTTTATTGTATCACCAGGAGACAACCGCTCTTCCACTAATTGCATCAAACAAGGTATTTGGTTTCCATGAACTTCAAAATACCCAATAGCCACCGAATCAGAGTTGTGCTTATCATTTGATGGGTCAATGATTATATAACTACCTAGATGAATATCCCCCTCAGCTGCTGGAAATTCAGGAATAGATGAAAAGTCCAGTAGGTTGTTAACCGCAGCAAATTCATCATTTAGAACTTCAGCATGAAATATCTCAGGCTTACCGGCTGCAACATCGTTTCTGTATTCTGCTAAAAGCTGCTCTATTGGCTGCAAATCTTCCCAGAGAGAAGTGCCATCTGATAGTATGCCACCAGCAATAAACTTGGTCCATTCCGGATTAGCTTTAAGTTTGCGCAGAATTGAATTCTCAGTTGGGTACATGTTGGCAATGAAAAGTGTTAAACACCTTTTTGGTGATTTAGCTTTCATTGCAGTACCAATCAACCAAGTATATAAAGAATCACTTACTACTTTGGATTCAGAATCTTCCTTAGTTTGTACATCATCAAATATCATTACATCAGGACGATCGCCTTTTGTAAGGAGGCCCCGGACTGCGCCACCAGCACCAATACCAGCTAATACAACATTTCTGCCCCGGAACCCAAATTTCTTAACATCTTGAGTATCCTGCTCCATGCCAACCCGCCAATCCCCAAATACTTTCTTAATGTTGCTTTCATCTAGCATATCAGCAATATCAGAAAGTGCGTTTCTGGCGTGAGTTGCAGTAGCGCAAAATATGATGATGAATTTGCGGTCAGTGAATAAAATTATGTACAATACATACAAGCGGATAAAAGTAGATTTAGCAAACCCGCGAGGGAGCCCCAGAGCTACTTTTTCAAATAATTCATCTACTGAGCAACCAGATTCCCTAGAAGCACTTGCTAGCTTTCGGAACCAATCCCAGATACCTTGGTATAATGGAGGCCAAGAATACTCATGGATAGTAGGCATTGAAAGAGCAGATAGAAAATCTAAATGCTCTTTTGCTGCCTCTATTACCTCATGGGCATTAAGTACCGCTTCTTTCACAAGCTATCCGCGAGACTTTCTGGCGGTTTGCTGAGCAGAGCTTGAGAATTTGAATTTTCAGTTTCTGAGCTCTTTGCTGATCCGCTTGCAATAGCCTCTCTTTTGCGCTTTTCATTTGCTAATCCATCCAATTGGTTGGTAGGAATAGTCACCAAACTTTGACTTTTACCATCTGATCCTTGGATTTCTATTACCTGCTTGTTAATGTTTGTTACAATATTATACTGTACGCTGGGGGGCAATTCAAGCATTACAACTCTATCTTGAGGCAGAGATTCTTGTGGAGCAAAAGATCCGCGACGTTTGGCTCCATTCACTTTATCTAGTGCATGCAAAATATCCCTAGGCTTCATCAGAAGTGGAACAACTTTTTCTAATTTATCCAGTAACTTATCTTCTAAGTTATTCCACTTACTGTCTAAATCTGAGTAGCGGCTAAGTGCGGCAGCCCTTTTTTCTGCTACTTCTTTTGCATAAGTATCTTGGGAAAGCAATTGGGAGATAGCAGATTCCGTTACACCAAGGGCCGCTGCTACTACGCTAGGCTGGTGCCCCTGCCCTAATAGTTGTATGGCTCGCTCAGTATTCATGAAGGTGCCCCTTTGCCGCTATTGAGGTAATTATATAATGTTGGGGGAGGATTTAAGGGTATTGAAACTTCTTGGGAAGTAAAAAAGTTTAGAAAAATTTTTGAAGTGGTATAGGATAGGGCCGCCACAAATAAGTAAAAAAGGGTACCCTGCCCCTACCTTCTTTACAATTGCATATCATTATCATTTGTATTTACTGTGACTACAGCAGCAAAGATAGTCTACAATTTACTTTCCAACAGCTTGCATTCTGTTGTAAGTTGCGGCACTATTGGAATTCCATTGGTGAATGTTATGAAAGGTGAGGTTACTTGTATGAAAGCGAAAGAACGTGATGCATTCCTTAACCGGCTGTTGACGGCTATGGAAATGGGCGTAAAAATCGACGTTACTGATTTGGGAGAAGATAAATGTGCTATGGTCGTCGTGTTGGATGGTGGGGAAATTTTTAGGTTGGCTCCTCATAAGAGTCATTTACTTAGAGCGTTGGATATTGGCCTAGAACGTATTCTTGACGAGGTGTGAAATGAACCGATGAGTCAGCAAACCCTTGCAGCTTAGCGCAGTGTATGTTAGGCTGCAAGTGCTTGCTGGCATGGTGCCAGTAGGACAACGTAACTGATTAGAAGGTGCATGACATGAGCAACGTCAATCTGATTCCGCAAGTGCAGAAAGCTAGCAGCTACTTTCATAAAGTCAGTGCCAAAAACTCTCCTCGCTACGGGCAAAAGCGGGAGAATCTAGAATGGCAGTATGCTGGATTTGAACCAAGCTGCCCGGAAGCAAAGGCGATCAATGCTGCTATTGAGGCGTTCGGAAGAAAGTTGTTGCTAGAAAATGGCGACAACTGGGACTTCCAGCCTACGCCAGAAAACTGCAATCTGGAAGCATTGGTACAGAGTCTTGATGCTGAGCGGGGCGGCTGGTCTAGAGTACTTACTAAAGTAACTTTGGATGCTGCCGGAAGCTATTACTTCTCTGCCTCAATCCGCTTACTCGGAAAAGACCAAGCTGCCGCTACTGCTGGAAGCCGCATTATCCGCGAGAAATGCAAAGCGGCAGCGGGTAATCCGGCAGTAGCGGATGCCATGATGAACAACATTGAAGCACTAGTTGCTGCTGTTGCAGATAGCGAAGATTCGGAGGAAATGGAACAATTGGCAGAACATGCGCCAGTGTTTGAGAAGTTGTTGGAATTGTTGGCGGAATGTCGCAATGTAACAGTGGATGCCGCTGCACTCTGATACATTCAATTAGTTATCCATGCCCCATTAGTTTCGGCTGGTGGGGCTTTTTATTTTCTGGTGGCGCGTCAGCCGGTCAGCAGGTCACAATGTCACAGTGACACAGTGCCCGTGTGACTGACGGACTGACAGACTGACCGAGTGACGCACCGCCCCACACATGCACCTCCCACCACTAATTAACTATACTTCCATAACTTCCCCACCTATCACACATTGCATCCCTGCTACTATCATATACCCATGTTACCATCTTATATTCCCTTATATACCCTCTTTTAATTAATTAACTATTTTCTAATTTTTTCTTTAAATTTTAAGTACCTCCCTAAAATATACGCCAAGTGTATAGGATAAGGTAAGCAAGGTATAGGTAGCAATCAGGATATAGGTACTTAGGTAAGATGCAATACTAGCAGGCTGGGGCATGGACGGTGGCCGGCGGGCATGGTACCCTAGTCATGCGGTCCGTCCGTCCGTCAGGCAGTCAGTCAGGGCGCATCCGCCACAAGCAACTCAAAACAAGGAAACTAACACATGAACATAATAGAAGCACTATGGAAGGATTTTTCAGAATCCAATAATTACCTAGCAAATTGTACGCCCCAGGAAAGAACTGCACACAAAGAAACATTTTACAATGCAATACTGAGCTTTATTAATCTAGCACGTGTGGAAGTAAAGATGGCTCCAAAGGAGTCTGAAACTGCAATTTCAGGCTGTCCGGTAGAAGCTTCCAGAGGAGAAACCAATGTTTAAAACTACTTCAGTGGTAGCGGCAGTTAAGTACGCCATAGAATCTGGCGTCAGTGAAATTGAAATGCATCATAGAATTCAGCTGGTGCTGAAAACAAATAAGGAATTGCCAGATATTTTCTATAATGAAGTGAACCAGTGGCAGCGTTATATGGCGCAAAATACACGAATCAATAAATTTCGGGAGATTTAAACATGACAATGCAAGCAAACACAATTCAGGAATTATGGGAACATTTCAGCAGCATTATGATTGCAGAAGATTGCTCAGAAGCTAGCAAAATGGCATTGAAAAGTGCTTTCTATTCTGGCATTTCCGGCTTTGTAGCTATGCAACTGAGTGCGATTAACCAAAAAGTAGGTGCAAATGCATTTGCGGAAATGACAAAAACTTGGGCGCAAGAGTTGCAAATTGTAGCCGCAGAATTAAGGGAGTACGGAATATGAAATACAGACCTGTACTCACAGAAGATGAAGTACAGCTAATTATGAAAGCTCTGCAACAGTATTCAGAAGATACAGAAGTTGTGGTGGCATTGATAAGAAAGCTGGATTTGCTACTATACCGGGCCCAAGTTGGCAGCAACAGCAAAAACAAGAAAGCGGAGCCAAAAAAATCTGCACTTGCTGCGATGCTAGCAGAAAAGTATGCAAGTTTTAATTCCTTCCAAGAAGCTAGGCAGGAAATGGAAGCAGCAGATATTGCAATAGCACTGCAATCAAAACAACCAGCAGAGCTTAGCAAAGAGGAAATCAATTTCATTGGAAAATATATCATTGGGGGACAGTAGTATGAACCCAGAAACAATGGCGGAAATATTGAGACAGGCAATGCCATATTATGCTCCTTTCCATTTTGAGTTTCCAAATAAAGGCGTTAATATATACTCTTACAGAATGTGTGATACTTTGGCATATATGGCAAAAGATGGCTTATTGGAGGAAGAAAAAGCAAAAGAGGCTAAACTTGAAATTAACAAACGCCTCTGGCCCTATTCAAGTTTGTTAGAATACCTAACAGAAACTGGCAAACTGCGCAAAGACATTGAATTTGCTAGCACCAACTATGATAAAAAGGCCCTGCAATTTTGGGCATATTATATTGCTAGCATCACTGAAGCGCCATTTTCTATTATACAGAGATTGCTACTTGCTTTGCATAACCAAAATTTAAATCTCTGGAATGCAGAAGATATTTTATTGGTTCTTGAAATCTGAGACGCAGGAGAGTTTAAAATGGATAATGCAGAATTTGCTGATGTGTTAATTAAATCAATGCCATACTACAGAAGCTATGCAATTGGAATTAAAAATAAGGATCACCCAAAAACCAGAAATTGCATGTGTTTTGCAATAAATAAATATTATGGACGCTACTTTTGGTCTAAAAAAGGCGAAAGAGCAAAAAATAAAATAGCAGATATACTTCACCCTTGCGCCTATTTATATGACAATTTTATAGAAAAAGGTTATATCCGTTACGATGTTGAAATACGTGAAACCGAATATCAAAGAAAAGCTCTCGCATTTTGGACCGATCTAATACTTGAAGGTAAAAATCCTAATTTAGACATGCAAAAACTTCTTTGGAGTTATATAAGACACGATGACATTGAAGGTTGGGAACTCACTAAAAAACTTTTAAACCACTATGTAAAGTAGAAAGGGTAGCTGAAAAATGAATCAAGCTCAGTTTGCAAATGTCCTGATTAAAGCAATGCCATATTACGCTTCATGGCATAAAGGCGCACCATATATGTGTCATGCTATAGATCGCAGTAATTGCTCAGAATGGGAGAAAAAAAGATCAATTACTAAGATAGAAAAATTGCTGCACCCAAAGACAACATTATATGGTCACTTTATAGCTTCTAATTTCCTATATTTGGGGACAAATATGGCAAGTCCAGAATATCAGAAAAAGTCTCTCACCTTCTGGGCAATACAAATTGCTTTAGGCAAAAACTATATATCTCTAGCTACAGAAATACTCTCTAGCTATCTAATATATAATGAGCCAGAAGGCTGGAAAACCGCTGAGAAAATTTTAAACAGATATGTAAAATAAAGGGAGTAATAAAACGTGAAATTACACTGTCCTAAAAGTGGCATATCCTACACCTGCAACATAGGCTATGGTCATGGCAGAGTGCCGCATCCAATATTTAATTTACCTGTAAAATCCCTGATAAAAGGTCAGCTAGAGCCATTCATGGCAGGTAGACTTACCCTTGAAGAATCTCACCTATTTGGTTGCGCCCTAATCAATAAATTGCCTGTAATGTGGGAAACCTATTTACCGCTAGAATTGTGGCAGGAGGATTGGGGAGCTTTAGTAGAAAATCTCTCAGTTGTAGCTTTGCGCTATGATGACCGCAGAGTTGCAGACCTCCCAAAATTCAGAATAACAAAAGCCACAAATGATCCTGCTGCAATAAAAGGCTACATGCGAGCCTTAAATTCTGCAATAACAGATTTGCGAGAATCCGCATTCATAGAAACCTCAGTAATAAAAGACAGAGCAGAAGAAGCCATATTGCGAATTGTAAGAAACACTTTAAATAAAGTAGCCAGCACCAGGGATAAAAATAAATTACCTGAATTAATGGCAGCTTGGGCAGCTTCAGTAGGAAAATTCCCAAAAACTTCTGTGCCCATTGATGCTGATGGAACACAAATGCCACTGCATGAATATTGGAAAAGTATCATTGTAAAATTGTTCAGTAGTGATTCTCCTGTAGCCTTGCTAAGTGACACGGTACAGCAGGAGGATATTGCTGAATTGCTAGAACACTGTGAACAAACTATTGAAGTTGGTACCTTGCATTCTTTATTGCTGCTTAAAAAACTAAGAGATGCTATAAGCGTATTGGAAGAATTTAGACCGGGCAAAATACTTGTAGCTTCTGGGGATACCATTGCTGCCCTGTTAGGTAATACCCAAATAAAAGAATACAAAGAAGGGGAACCTCAACTTTCCCAGTATAAAAACATTGCGGAATTCCTAGCAGCTAAAAAAGTCTGGAGAGCTTCAAATGATTTGTGATTTAGAATTACTTCGGGAATTGATTCTTCCAAATATACCTAACCAGCATACTCGCCACATTACCCATTGCGAAGATGTCTTATTCGATTTTCGCCACCTTGCAAACATAACAACAGCAAATTATGCACACATTGCACATGGGCAATTTAAGTATGATGCAATATGGATGCATGAAGCTTGGCCAACTTTTAAAAACCCTGAACATTTTTCAATGTATAAAAATCCATATAATGATGTATTATTTAAAGTTCGTTTGCTTCATTACAAGGAACTGAAACTTGCAGTAATACGGCGTAAGTGGCCAACAATTGACTTCATAGTAAAACAGTAAAGGATACTCCCCGTGGAAAATGCCAAATTGCAAGCTTTATTAAATCGTGTAAAAACTCAAGGCCAAGTACAGGCACAAACAAATAGAAGCGAACAGGACGGGTATGAATACAACCCACAGCAGCAATTAGGAATACAAAAAATAGTCAATGGTGAATCTGTTTTAATTATGGGGCCAGCAGGTAGCGGCAAAACTACCCTTGTTAAATTAGCTGTAAACGAAGTGATAAAGGCTAATAAGTTGGAACCTCTAAAAGCTGATGGACACAAAACCCTACAGAGTGGGAGCCCTAATATTGCCTGTATCAGCTTCACTAACAAAGCAATCCAAAATATAAAAAGAATGCTACCAGCAGACCTTGCTGAAAACTGTATGACAATTCACAAGCTCCTAGAATTTATACCTGACTTTTACGAAACAATAGATCCGAATTCAGGTGATATTAAAAAATCTATGAAATTTGTACCTTCCCGCAACCAATACAAGCCGCTTCCAAAACTAGCAATCATCCTAATAGATGAAGGCACTACCGTACAGGTGGACCTTTGGAACCAGCTAGTAGAAGCTATTGCCTACATACCACAAATAATCATAGTAGGTGACATTCACCAGCTCCCCCCAGTATTCGGCAAATCCATATTTGTAGCAGCCCTACAACTTGGCATTGCCACTGTAGAACTAACTCACATATATAGACAAGCTAAAAATTCCCCCATAATCAACTTAGCCCACAGAATAAAAGATGGAAAACAATTAGCAGCGAAGGACTTACCTGATTTTGCTGTAACTTCTGAACAAGGAGCAGTAAAAATAACTCCATGGAAAAAGCAGCTAGATGAGCGAGTAGCTGTAATTACAGTGTGTGATTTTATAATAAAAAAGATAGAAGCAGGAGAGCATGATCCATTTAATGACATCATACTTACTCCTTTTAACAAAAGTTTTGGCACCTTGGCAATAAATGCTGAGATAGCTACATATCTTGCAAAGAAAGCAGAAGCTCCTGTAACTGAAGTTTTCTCAGGGATTCAAAAGAAATACTTCAGAGAAGGAGATAAAATAATATACAGAGGCATGGAAGGCCAGATTACAAAAATATCAAGAAACGGCAACTATTACGGCAAGTTACCAAGACGACCATCAGCAACTTTAGATTACAATGGCCTAGATAGGGTGCCTTGCAGTGAAAAAGCAGCTTATGCTGGCATGGAAGGGGAGGAAGATATAGATAGAATGCTAGAGCACCTAGCTTCCCATACAGAAGGAGCAGAAAAAATATCAAGAGAGGCATCCCACACCATAGAAATATACAATGCTACCTTAGATATTCACCAAACCTTGTCCAGCAGTGGGGATATAAATGTTTTGGACTTAGGTTATGCAATTACAGTACATAAAAGTATTGGCAGTGAGTGGGACCGGGTTCTGTTTGTGACCCACCACACCCAAAGCAATATGTGGTACAGAGAGCTCCTATATACAGCAGTTACCAGAGCTGCAAAAGAGCTGCATATAATTTGTGAGCCTAGCACTTTTGTAAAAGGTATCAACTCTCAACGAATCCCAGGAGACACGCTACAAGATAAAATAGAAGCCTTCAATAAACTAGCTAATATGGAGAAAGCCCAAAATGTGAGCAACCCACAAACTGATGTTCTTGGCACTGAATTCCTTCTAAGAGGTAATATCAATGAAAACTAAAGCGGAAAAGAATCTGGAAAAGCTGAATAAGTTGCTAAATATTGTAACAGGTTTTGCTTTAGCTTGGCTTCTATTTGCAATCATTTTATTATCGGGGGCAATTAAATGACAGCCAGATGCTACATTATACTTCCTAAATACATAGACTTTAAAGACTTATTAGAGGTACCGGATGTTTCATATGAGGTTAAAACTCTCAAAGAGGCCATAGATTACAGAGCAAATCTGTTTCCCCCCGAAATTTATAATATCTGGGACATAGAAACAGCTCAGCTGGTGCTTGGTATTCATCCAGTGACCGGAAACGTTGTCGTTCCCCCTGAAAAAGGAGCCTTGCAATGAATGCAATTAAATCAAAAACAAAAGAAGCTGCTTTGGCAGAACTTTTAGAAGATGGAGCAAGTGTACAAAAGGTGTCAGAGAGATTTAACATCTCTAAAGCTACTTTATACAAATGGAGAACAGAGGCTATGCAAAGTCAAGAGCTAAAAAAAGAAGATTTGGCAGAGTTAAAACAGAAAGTTAAATTAGCTGCGCTAGATGCATTAAATAAATTTATTTCAGACTTGAATAAACTATAGCACCCGGCCACTTGACATGCTGCCCGCCCCGTGCGATCATGTCCTCGCTGCCGCCCATAGGGCAGATATAAACCCAACCAACGAAAGGAAATAGATATGTCAGACACTACCGTAATTTCAGTCAACTTTGGCTTCCGTAAAAATAAGGACAGTAATTGGAAGCGCCCTAATGTACAACTGGACGTACCTGCACCTTCAAAAGATGGCATCATTGCTGCACTAAATGGGGATGACCCGAATGTGCGAGATTTGGTGCTAGACGCAGTTCATGGCGTAGTAACTTCTCATCTGCGCTCCTTTGTTGATAATGATCTGGACTTCACGCAAGAAACTTGTGATGCTCTGGCAGAAGAAGGCAAACTCTCTCTGAAACACATTGCGAACATTCCGAAAGCTGATCGCAATACCATGTCTAAAGAGGAGCTGGAAGCCTTTGCTTCTGACTACATTGAAACCATGCCGGGAATCACTGGCAAAGACGTAGCCAGGGTCAAAGCAGCAGCTCAGCTTATTGTAGAGCGTTTCAAACGTGCTGCTGGGGATGAGTCTGTTTTGGCAATTCTGCAAGATCAGTTGGTTACCTTTGCTGAAAATGCGCCTGATGATGTAGTGACTCGAAATGAAAAAGCTCTTACTTGGGCACTCAATAAAGTAGAAAGCTTGATGCAAGTACAAGTATCAGCCGACGCGCTTTAAAATCCAGTGTGCAGAATCCCTCAGCCTAACCAGTTGGGGGATTCTGTGTTTTTAGCTTGGGTAGATTCCTGATGAACTTTGAGTCTCTCTGGGAAGTATTGAAAACCGGAAAACAGATTGAGATACAAATAGACAAATCTCAACACCGCCGTATCATGAGAAGATTCAGATACGAATCTCATAAAGACCGAGGTTTCAGGTTAGCTTGTGCTGAACTTAAGAAGTCTTATAGATTTATGTCTGTATCTTTGCGAGACACCCTTACAATACAATTGCAGTTTTCCCGCAATGATACAATGCCAAAAAAATTCCTGGAATCCTACAGGAGTAAACTATGAGCGTTGAACAAATTAAAGATAAAATTTTGAGCCTGCAACAAGCCCTGGAGAATAGATTGCCGGGCATGCAAACTGTGCTAAAAGATATATATGATCACATGAAAAAAGATCCCGAAGTTGTTACCATTTTAGAAGATTCTGAAATTGCTCTTGTTGTTGAGGGCCTGAAACGTCATGCCAATCTCGAAATCCCAGTATCTAAACAATCTTCTGCAAAAGCTAAAAGACAGCCGGTTACCGCAGCAGACTTGTAAATTTTATTCTGATTCTCCCGAAGATGATATATTCCTGTTTTGTTGCTTGTATCTAAAATGTCGAAAACTTTGCTATATTAATTACATGGAGACTGGAATAAAACTGTTTTCTGTCTGTGTGGATGCCAATAACCCCGCATACACTGAGTACCTTACCGGGACAGATTGGCCTGACATATGCATATGTACAAACTATTTTAACTCTACTGGTCGATGTCTGCGCTCTCACTGCTATAGATGTAAAGGATCAGTAATGGCACAATCTTTGCAGTATGAAATTCAACAGTTATCTCTGAAATTTAATGTGCATTATTCATGGCTTGAAATGGGTTTTGCTTCTGCTCTGAGACTACTTAACAGGAAATAGCTATGGACTTCTCAATTCTTGACGATTTACTTGATGGATCACCTACAGAGCAGGAAAATAAAATTCCTGTAATAGAAATTGTAGATGATGGCACACAATTAGATCCCCGCCTTTTGTTTCAATCCTATTCTTCTCTCCAACTGTTACACGCTTGTCCAAGAAAGTATCAACTACACCGCCTTAGAGCCCAGCAAAAAGAAGATCGCTCTACAAATGTGACTTTTGCTTTTGGTCATGCAGTGGGGGATGGCGTAGCTGAATTACTTCTAACCAAAGATTTAGATGCAGCAATTTGGAAAGCTGTTCAATCTTGGGATGTAGGCTTTGAAGATTGCAATGAGAAACAGCAAAAATCTTTACCTCATGTAATACTAGCTCTGGAGATTTTTGAGACTGCTATGCAAGAAAATACAGAGCTGAAAAATTTGCAGGTAATGCACTGGCATGATAAGCCGGCAATTGAATTGGGTTTTAAAATAAGGATTCCTGGGACTCTTGGGATCTATTCTTTCCGGGGGTTCATGGACCTAGTAATGCGAGATGAAGAAACCGGACGGGTGGTTGTTATCGAGAATAAAACATCTTCGGGTAATTGGGTAAATCATTTTTCATACAAAAACTCCGCCCAAGCTCTTGGATACTCTGTTATCCTAGACGTGCTAGAGCCCGAAGATAGTGCGTATGAAGTGCTTTACAATATCTATATGACAAAATTAAAACGCTGGGAAACCTTTCCTTTTGTTAAAAATAAAGTACAAAAAGCCCGCTGGATTGAAAGCATCTTTCATGACATAGCACAGATAGAATACTTTGTACAGACAGTGGGAAACTATGGGCATTGGCCTATGCGAGGGGAATCCTGTACAGCTTTTGGTCGTGTTTGTGAATTCATGGATATTTGTCACCTAGAAACAGCTAATCTAATTACAGCTCCTACAGAAGCTGATTTGGAGGATCCAGTAGAAGCTCAGTTTGAGTTCAATGTAGAGGACATACTGAAGTGAAAAGATACTATTGTGATATTTGCAAAAGAGAAATGCCAGAGACTGTGTACATAAAAGAAGGAAATCCGAATATAAGGTTTTCTGTGGGTCCGTGGAAAGTAGTGTGCAGGCATATAACTATAAGTAAACAGTCAGATACAAATGTAGAAAAGCCGAATGTATTCGATGTAGATATTTGTTCCGCTTGTATAGCAGCAGCTATAGCAAAGGAAGTGAGATACGTCTAATGAAAGATGCAACAATACAAGCATTGCATTCTATACAGAAGCTTCTGCTGGAAGCTACAGTAGCCTACTGCACTATAAGCAACCCGCTTGGCTCTACAGAGCATAACCAAGAAGTAGAGAAACTCTTAGCCAAATTTAAAGAAGATTTGCGTGCCGTTGAGCACAAATTTCTGCAAGGCAGACGAACTGAAAAAGCAACTGGGAGACCTGAATCATGGTAAGAGCAACAGAAGTTGAGCAAAGTGCGGCAAAAAAAGTGCTGCTATATGGACCACCGAAATCAGGTAAAACTGAGGCAGCAGCAAAACTAGCTGAAAAATACAATCTCATTTATGTTGATATAGAAAATGGCAGGGATACCATATTCAAATTACCCCCGGAGATGAAAGCCAATATTGATATTGTACGAATCCCAGACACCCGAGACTATCCAATTGCAGCAGAAACTCTGCTAAAAATAATCAGGGGCCATAAATGCTTGATCTGCTGGGAGCACGGTAAAATAAGTTGCCCCCATTGCATGGACATAAAAACAAAAGAGCCCAAAGCAGGGGCACTAATAACTGAAGTTTGTATGCAGGACATGGGGCCAAATGATATTATAGTATTTGATTCCCTGACCCAGTTTACAAACAGCCTGATTTCCAACATGACCAGAAATAGGCCAGATGATTACAAACTAGACTGGGACGATTGGGGGCATCTTGGCAAGTTATTTGATATATTTCTATCCCATGTACAAAATTGGGAAAGAAATATTGTTTGCATATCCCATGAAGTTGCAGTAGATATGCCGGATAAATCTGAGAAATTGGTACCGGTAGCTGGCACAAGGAACTTTTCTAGGAATGCAGCAAAGTATTTTGGGGAAGTAGTATATTGCGAAGTGGTAAATAAAAAGCATAAAATGGGAAGTAGCACCACTTACAAATCAAACATTATCACAGGTAGTAGGGCTGGAGTGCAGCTGGAAACCAAAGATATTCCAAACCTACTGGAGATATTTCAATGACTTCTGAACCCGACTATTATACTTGGGAAGAGCGGGAGCAATGGTACATTGATAAGTACCCTCCAGCCTACAGAGACAATGATCCAAAAGGGATTAAAAAAGCGGCTGCTTTCGAAGTATTAAAGAACGCTCTTATGATAGAGAAACTCATCAAAGGCAATGACGCAGGAGAAAATGTGCATGAGTGATTCTTTGGAAACGCTGGTAAAGAAGATTAATAACTGGGGAGTCCAACGAAACATCACCACCCTAGGTGGGGCTACCCCTGAATCCCAAATGTATAAATGCATGGAAGAAGTAATTGAGTGGTTTCAAGCTGAGCATACATTAGAATTTCTTATCAATCACAGAGGCGAACTGCAACATGAATGTTATGAAAGTTTTGAATATGAAGCTCACAGCGAAGGGATAGATGCATTTGGAGATATATTAGTCTGTCTTATACAAGCAATGAGACTTTCTGGTGTAAGTATGCAGGAATGTCTAGCTCATGCCTGGAATCAGATCAAAGATAGGAAAGGTACAATGGTTAATGGTAAGTTTGTGAAAGAGTTAGAATAGGAACCAGGGGATGATTAAAGAATTAATGCAGGTTCTGCTTATCTTACTCATAGTAACGTGCTCAATAACTAGCTTAATACTTTTTGCATTCTATAGTAGCGGTAGATACAAGTGTAACTCTTTTGGCAAGATGTCTGGGCACCAAGTAATGTGGGTATTTGCAGATGACTGCTATGTTAAAGTCAATGGACGCTACATTAAATATGATGAGTACCAAGCCAGAGCAGTTGCAAAAGATGGCTTGCGGAAACTAGCGCATGGACACGATTAAGTATAAAATCCCTGCCGCTGAAAAAGAAGGAGATGAAGTATGACCTGATACTTAATGTTAATTGTGAAATCCAACTTTTATTTTTGTTTTCTAAACTGAAGGTAACTTAAAATGAGCAATGTAAACTTTGATCTGCTTGACCAATCAGTAGAAGATTTGGTAGAACTTGAAGGTTTTGAGCCTTTTCCTCCAGGTACTTATCGACTCTCTATTGATTTTGCAGAGAAGGAAGTCAATGGTAAGCCTGCTGTGGAATTCTCCTTTGTAAATCGGGAGACAATCGAGCTGGCAAATCTCAGTGATACTGCTCCTGAGCCTGGAAAGACAGGAAGCATTCTTTACATGTTGTACAAAAGTGACGGAGAACCCAACGAAGTAGGACAAGGACAACTGCGAGAGTTGCTTGGGGTTCTTAGGGAATCTTTTGGCGGTGACAGCTCCCGAGATGTTATGCGAGCAGCTAAAGGAGCAGAAGCAATTTGCACCCTTAAAGTTCGGAAAGACAGAAAAGACAAAGACCGAGCTTACAACACGCTTGCCGCTATTGTAGTAGAATAATAGCACTTGGGGAGGGTCTATATGGCCCTCTCTTTTTTTCGGAAACTCGGTGCTACCGCCAGTTATTGCTACAGCAGAAACAGCGCCATTGTACAAATTTCTGGTACGGGAGTTTGCAAATGAATAGACCAGAGGGAATAGTAATAGTTATTACGGAGGATGACACTCCTTATGTGAGTAGATTATTTCCAGCCTTACAAGGTGTAGCTGTAAGAGTTCTTAAGAAGCCCATTACAACGTTATCCGAGTTGATATTACCCCTACAGAAAGCTGGCATTAAACATGTAATTAGTACCCGCCCAGATTTGCTTATGAAACTTGTACCTGCGGGGGTGCGCAGGGTAGCTAAAATAGACAACTATGCTGGCAGTATCATTGAACATGAGGGCATAGAATTTTTATTTATTCATCCTCTTAAGCAACTGGTAACTGTGCCTTATGGGGAATTCCTAGCCAGCAGGTATATTAGTAAATTTGTTGCTCCTGCCACTTGGCCTTCTAGCTCTAAGCTGATTTGGCAAACCATAAAAACTGAAGCAGATTATGAAGAAGCTCTTTCTTGGCTGCGCCATAGCGATCTTATAGGGGTAGATATTGAAACAGTTTCAAAGCCCAAATTAGCTATGACTATGGTAGGATATTGTGGCATTGATCTAGCTTCAAACACATCTAAAGCTTTTGTACTGCCAATTGATAGTATGGAAGCTGTATATAAAATGCGTAGATTAAATACGCTAGATCCCCCAAAGGTAATGCAGAATGGTAAGTATGATGCTGCTTGGTTTTTTAAATACGGAGCGCCGCTGCATGGATGGTACTTTGATACTGCTAATATGCTACATGCTTGGTATTCTGAATTGCCTAAAGACTTGGGAAGTGTATCTGCTTTTTTTGTCCGCAACAGCATGTACTGGAAAGATTTAGCAAGCGGGAATAAAGAAGATCAATATAAATACAATGCACTAGATACCTGGGCAACAGTAGATAGCGCAGTTGCTTGGTTACAAGAAGCTCCTGATTGGGCAGTGCAAAATTACTTACATAAATTCCCCATGAACTTCCCTTCCCATATGTGCGAGATGCGGGGTATAGCTAGGGACGAAGCTAAGCTCAGAGAAGTTGCTCAGATAGAACAAGAAGAACAAGACGCAATTTTAGCTAAGTTACAAAGAGCCGCAGGAACCCCTAAATTTAACCCCAGCTCCCCTAAACAAGTGCTTGCATTACTTCATATACTGGGGCACAAAGGGTTGAAAAGTAGTGCAGAAGCTGATCTCAAAGAGGCTATGCTTAAGCACCCTCTTACTGCCTATTTTGCTGAAGCTATATTAGAATACAGGGGCAGAAGAAAACTCAGCAGCACTTATTTAAAAACTGGGTCAGAGGCTTCAGAGTATAAGGGCAGGATACTATACAGTATAAATCCCCACGGCACAGATACTGGAAGAAATAGCAGCGCAGCTCATCATTTCTGGTGCGGCTTGCAAATTCAAAATATCCCTGCAGCCGGACCTGTTAAAAGTACCTTAGTTGCAGATCCCGGCTTTGAGCTATGGGAAGCTGATTACTCACAAGCTGAAGATAGAGGAGTAGCTTACAAATCAGGCGATCCAGAATTACTCCGCATATTTGAATCCGGCCAGGATAGCCATACAGTTAAAGCTTCCATGTTTTTTGGTATGCCAGTAGAAGAAGTTAATGCCCCAGTAAGAAAGCTTGGCAAGCGCATTAACCACGGGGCTAATTATAATATGGGGGCAGCTGTTCTGGCACAAACAATGGGCACTGTTGCTCTACTGGAAGCAAAGAAGTTATTGAATTTACCCGCAAGGATGTCAGTGTTAGATGTGGCTGCGTATCTACTTAATCTGTATGAACTGAAATTCAGAGTGGTAAAAACTGATTATTATAATTCAATTAAGAAAGAGGTAAGAGTATCCAAAAAACTTGTTGGCGATACTGGCTGGGTTCGGTACTGCTTTTCAGATCCTTACAAAAGTAAGCGTGCATTAAATATGTATATAGCCCATGTTACGCAGTCTCTGATTGCCATGTTGCTAGACAGAGCATTTCTGGCTGCATTTAAAGAGCTGGGCAATAATCCTGATTTTAAGTTGCTGGCACAGATTCATGATTCTATTTTTTTCCAAGTACGAAAGGGGCACGATCATTTAGCGCACAGAGTAAAAGAGCTTATGACAAATACAATTCCAGTTAGAGACTGCTTTGGCACTTTACGAAATATGACCATCCCAGTGGACTTAAAAAAGTTGGGTAATAGCTGGGGAGGGGATGATGTATGACATATTTAAAGATTACATACACATGACTGAAGGCACTGAAGTACCTGCAATATATAGAAGATGGGCAATAATAACTGCAATGGGAGCCTGGATTGGACGAGATGCTTATTTTAAATTTAGTGGAATGGAACTGTACCCAAATTTGTATGTGCTGCTAATGGGAGCATCTGGAGTAAAAAAGTCTAGTGCAATAAAACGAGCAAAGAAAGTTTTGATGCGAGCAGGCTATGATGCATTTGCAGCTGAGAAAACAACAAAAGAGAAATTTCTTATGGACTTAGCTGGTATGGAAGAAGCTGACTTATTGGATTCCCCTTTTGATAATGATATGGCAGAGTCTTTTATTACCGCAGATGAATTCAATGATTTCTTTGGCAACAACATATTTGATTTTCTTGCTACACTTGGAGTTCTTTGGGATTATTCTGGAGTGTATAAGAGTAGGATTAAAAATGGAGCACAAGTTGAAATACGTGATCCTGTAATATCGTTGCTGGCAGGGAACACCCAAACAACTCTTGCTAATACCTTTCCACCAGAGGCTTTGGGCCAGGGGTTTTTCAGCCGAATAATAGCTGTATTTTCTGAGCCTACTAAAAAGCGTATAACATTTCCTGCCGCCCCAAGTGAAGAACAGTTGGAAGATTTTATAACAAAACTAAAAGCAATTAAACTGAACTGCAATGGTGCATTAGATATAACTGAAGAAGCTGTAGCTTTAGTGGATAAAATTTACAAAACTTGGAGTCCTGTAGAAGATGAACGTTTTGCCCATTATAGCAGTCGTAGACTCATACACCTATTGAAACTAATAACTATTCATGCAGCAGCTAGATGCTCTAATATTATAGAACCAGAGGATGTTGTATATGCTAATACTGTACTCTCTTATGCAGAGCATTATATGCCAAAAGCTTTTGGTGAGTTTGGCAGAGGTAAAAATGCTGGGGTCGCTCATAAGGTGGTAGAAATACTTGAAGCAGCTGAGCGTCCTTTGGATTTTGCTGCAATATGGGAACTGGTTCACCATGATCTATCAGATTTAGATGAGCTGGCAAGAGTTACCCGCAATCTAGTTACAGCAGGTAAAATAAAATATTCCGCTGAAGGCTTTACAGCAAGTAGAAGAAAACTGAAATTTAAAAATGATGGAACGGTTGATTCTAAATATCTCACAGCTGAGGAATTAGGACATGAGTAACAAACTTCTTTGTATATATCATGCCAATTGCGCAGATGGCTTTGGTGCAGCTATGGCAGTTAGAGAGGCTTATGGAGAAAGCAATGTAGATTTCTACCCTGGAGTATATCAGAATCCTCCTCCTGATGTAACTGATAGAGATGTTATACTTGTAGATTTCAGTTATAAAAAAGATGTAATTTCGGAGATGCTGTGCAAAGCCAAAGAGATTTTAATTATAGATCATCATGAATCTGCTGTAAATGAATTTAAGAATTTCTCTCCTCCAAGCGGATCTACTTTTGACTGCGTATTTGATATGGCACATTCTGGAGCTGTACTTACTTGGAAAACTTTACTCCCGGATGAACCTGTTCCTAAGTTGCTAGAATACATTGAAGATAGAGATTTGTGGCGGTTTCAATTACCGGATTCTAAAGAAGTAAATGAAGCGATATTTTCATACCCCTATAATTTTAATGTCTGGGATCTGTATATGCACAATGATGATCTTATTTACAATTTAAAAGTAGAAGGAACCGCACTCTTAAGAAAGAAAAACAAAGACATTGAAGAGCTTCTAAAAGTAACTCAACGTAAATTTGTAATAGATAACTATGTAGTTCCTGCAGCTAATTTGCCTTATACTTTGGCCAGTGATGCTGGGCATATTATGGCAAAAGGCCATCCATTTGCGGCTTGTTATTGGGACACTCCAGAAGGTAGAGTGTTTAGTCTTAGGTCAGATTCAGAGGGTTTAAATGTTGCAGAAATTGCAGCTAAGTTCGGAGGGGGTGGACATAAGCACGCAGCTGGATTTAGAGTCCAGAGAGTTTACGCAGATTACTTCCAAGATGTAACAGAAGTATTCCCAAGTAAAAATGGAGGAATTTAAAGATGCCAACTGGCAAGGAAAAAAGCGACGGTTCAACCGCTTCTTATTATAAATTACCCGCCGGAGCAGTAGAGCTCCAGGATCTGATTTCTCACAGAAATATGAATGCGCAGATCGGAGAAATTTTCAGATCTTGTTACAGGTATGGCAGCTCTTCTCATAGTGATGAATTGCGGGATGCTAAAAAGATTCTATTTTATGCTAAAGCAGAAGTAGCCCGGTTGGAAAGTCAGGTTACCTCCCCGAAACCTCTTGGGTTTCTTGCTATAATTGAAAAAGAAAACTCAGTAATTGGCTGTACTTTCTGCAATAGTTTACTAGATGCGGCATATCAAATTTTTTATAGCCAAGGGGAGGAGGCTGCTTTTAGGTATATAGCCGATTACCAGGGCATATCTTGCAAGTCTATATGCAAACTTAAAGAAGAGGCAGAAGCTTGGCTAAGGAAGTAAGCTACATTTGTATTAGACAAAGAGAAACAGAGTATGAAATTATATTGTTGTATGCGGCTTGAGAATCTTTCCATAGCATATAAATCAAATTATTATTTTAGTTATTATGAAGCCGAAAACTTTTATCAGCCCAGCTGCTCTGCCGCACCTCAGCCTTTAGTATGTTACACCAGCAGGTGCCCTTTCTGCGATAGCGATCTTTCTAGTTAATCAGAAATAAAAAAGCCCCCAAGGAAGGGGGCATCTCCAATCACCGGAGACAACGCGCTTCATTCTAAATATGTAAGACCTTCTGTACCGCCAAGCAGAAATTGCATATTCCTAGCATAAGGAGAGTTCAAGCGTTCGGAAAGTTGTTTAGCTTGTGATACATTAGCATTCTTGTATTGATCCATAAAATAAGAATTATATCTTTTTGGACTCCCCCCTCTCGCCACATATTCCGCAGCAAAATCCCCCAGGGTTTCCGCATCTGGAACATTACCTGAACCTAGTGATACCTTCATGGCAATTCCTAAATCCATGCGTCGCCTTCTATCTTCACTGGCATAGGCATTTATGCGATAAAAGTTATTTAACATCTTAGCTTCATCTAAAGGTTTCGCACCTGCAATTCTAGTTAGGGTTGTTATTGACATCAAATCGTTTGCATATAGAAACTGCGCATTCTTTTGTGTAGAATGAGCGCGCAATTCATCATTAGTTAATCCACGCAAAGACACAGCTAAACCAGAAAGAGGCCTTGATAGTCCAAGGTGCTCAAGTCCTAATAAGAAAGAATCCCAAGCTGGAGCTCCTTCTGTCCAAGAACCAAAAGCTGTTTTGACAGAACTAACAGCCTTCGCTATAGAGGAAAAAATAGGCAGCTCTGTAGGATTGGTAGGATTGGGAACAACTGTCCAAGTTCTAGGGTTAACATCCCCGCGAGTAAATAAAGCTGTACTAGTAAAGTAACTTGGCATACCGTATAGAACCCAATCAGACGCTACCATATATGCATCTGTGTGGTTCTTATTCCCCGCAGCATTACCCACGAGACTGTCATTGATTAAATCAAATCCAGGCAAGGACGATGCACCAAAAATACTGCCTTGTAATCCTGCCATCATAGCCGCGTACTTTAAATTCCCTTCGCCAATATGCCTAAAAGCTTGCTGCATTAAGTTAAACTGGTAAGATTGAAATAGTCCCATGGCTTGTCCAATTGGGCCTTGGAACATAAGGGGGCGCTCAGCTGCCCTGATAACTCCATTCACCCTGTTAGTGAACAAATTAATGTAGGCCCAAGATTCTTTTTCGCTAAGTTTCCCATACTTAACGCCTAGGTCTGTTAGCTGTTTCATTACCAAAGCAGCCACAGCCCTGTTAGTTCTTTCGGCCCACTCGTTGCCGGTAGCTACTGCGGCTATGTTTCCCCAGTCTTTAAGAAGCTGCCTTAGCTGAATTGTTTTCTTTTGCAAATCTTTAGCAGTTTCATGCCCAGTGAGTGTTAAAGCATCCATGCCTTTATAATGCTGGTCTAGTGTATCTACTACAATACCCCGCTTTTTAAACTCCTGCAATATAGGCCCAGCTTGATCTGAGTGCAGAATTTTATAGGCATTCGCAATTAATTTATACGGGGAAAGTATTCTAGCTCCATCCGACCCAGGTACTACAACCTCTGCTAAACGAGATAGCTCTCCAGCAGCTTGCTCATTTCCGCTTTTAATTGCATTGATAAGTGATTTAATCTCTGGCATCATTATAACCGGGAGGCTTATCTTATTAATTGCAGTATTGATAGGATCCCAACGCAGCACTGTATTGGTTAAGAAAGTGTTAGCTGTTCTAATAAAAGTAGATAGCACTCCCCTATCTATACGAGTGTTAGCAAAAATTTGCTCTGCTGCCCCCCAATAAGCGGAACGAAACCCTATGCTCCCAAAAGCTGCATCACTCTCAGCAATGATGTTGTCAACTAATGTATAGTTTGACTCTAATGAATTGTACCAATCCGCTGCTTTATCCGTAAGTCTTACGTTGCTTCCTATCTCTGTTGTGTTTAGCAGATCAATTAACATGTTACTATCAGATTTCTTGAGGCCGAGAGCTTCTGTAGCTAGCTCTACAAATTCAGAACCTAAAGTGCTTCCTTTAGTAGTTCCAGGCATCTGTTCTAAAGCTTTTCTCAGTCTGGGATTGGTTAAGCCATAAGTAAGAAGCTCTGCTGATTTTTCCTTTATAAGGTATCTTGGTCCCCATTCAGCAGGGACAAGGTGTGCGTAGTCCTCTGTAGCTGCTAGGAATCTAGCTCTAAGCTCTTCCCAGCGGGTGCTAAATGAGATAGCTGCTGGATCACTAGCTAGTCGGCTTTCCCCAACAAAACGTTTAGCTTCAAGAAACGCGTGCAAAGCTTCATGCAGCACCGTTCTGTTGGTAATCCCAGCTGTCTTAGATCCAAAGGAAGCGCCTTTTACAACTACCCTTCCATGAATTCCCCCTTCAGGAAACCAAGTTCCAAAAGACCTTGCAGACTCAGGATCAAATCCACCTGGAATACTAACGCCTGATTCTGCTACATGGAAAGGCACATCTTTAAGAGTCTCTTGCATTTTAGTAGCTAGCACCCGCTCAAACTTATTGCCAGATTTAGTAGCAATAAAGCTCAAAGCTTGCCCCATATTAGTAAAGGCGGAAAACTCTTTATGAAATACAGGCAGCTGTCCAAGCGCATTTCTTGTGGCTTCAATTACTTTAGACTCTGTAAGCTTTCTATTTCTCCATACTGCATTTACTCCAGCATTCCATGCTTTGCTTATGTTCTCATCTAAAGCCCGTTGAGCACTAAGCCAAAATCCTGGAATATCTTCAAGACGTGTAATATTTAGCAAAGATTTAACCATTGCCATATATGGGTTGTTTCTTGAAGATTCTTGCAACTTGGATACATGATCAGTACTAGATTCTGCAATGTTGGCATACAGCCGACCTCTGCGCTCTAGTACTTCAATAGGCTTAGCAAATTTAACTTTTAGCACCTCTCGGAATAGAGCAGTTTCTTTCCTAATATGATGCTGCAAAAAGGTATCAGCAATTAGCTGCGGATCTGTCATAGGAAAAAAGTTGCTACGTACCCCTTTGGAAGTTAGTTCTGCATCCAAATAGTTGTCATGAAGTGTAGCATCGTACATCCAATCCCCTACTGCTTTATGAAACTCCTGGGACTGGGGGTCAGTAACAATTTTAATGCTAGGCTCCTTTGGTACTAGTCTAATCTGCTCTTGGAGTTCAGCAGCATTTCTGGCAAGCAGCATTCTTTTATGTCCTACTCCTGCCATGCTGGTATCAACAACAAAAGCAACATGCTTATAATCCCTAGGGTCTTGACGTACAGGATAAAAAGCATAGTCTGTATTATTGCCAGGACCGAAAACAGAGTTTATGTTTCTTTTGTGCCCATTCCGAATGAAATCTAGTTGCATGTGTTTCTTAACAACAGCAAGCAATTCTGGGCTGTCAATTTCAATAAATTCTGGGGTGCCTTTAGCTAGAGCTGGCTTTGGTCCGTAGTTACCAGACTGCTGCACCTCATCTTCCCACTTGGCCAATTTAACTGGGATGAGGCCAACTTCGTCAGATGACAAGGTAAACCTTTCCGTCATGCCTGCAAGCATTTCATTTAAGCCAGAAAATTTTACTGCTACTTCTCGATTACGCAGTAGTGATTGCACTTCGTTTTCTAAGCTTTGCTTCAGGTTAGCTAGGATTTCTTTTTCTGCATTAGCTACAATATTAGCATTTTGGGAAATAGCAGCTTCTAAAGAACCAAAGCTGCCCCCTGCATTTCTAACAAAGCCTTGACCTACACCACCTCTCCAAGCTTTAGCAAGTAAGCTATCAGTGATAGGTACAAACCTAGCATTCCACTCTTTTAAATATTTAGCAGCTGCCCTTTCTGTTGCCTCTGCATATACTTTCTGCCTATATTGGATTCCCTGCATACCCCGCAGAATATTCCCAGACTCTTCTTCAATTACATCTTCAGCATAAGTAACCTTAGCATATTTTGGCAGTGTATACAAATCAGCAGGTGTAATTTCCTTGCCGAGTTTATCGGACAATGTTGCAGCATGGTAATCTTGTGCGGAATAGAAAGTCTCCACATTATCTGGAACTCTAGCTGCTCCACTTAAAACGTCTGCGCGTAAATCTGTAATATGCTCAATTACATCTGAAGCGTGCCCAGCTCTCCCTAGTTTATATGCTAGCTCCAACTGCGTGTTATTATACAGCTGCTTTAAATCCGCTTTGTTTGCTACAATGTGAGGTTCCCAGACACCGTTAATTTCTTTGTATACTACAAAGCTCCGGTCTTGCACATCCGACTGCAACAACGCTCGCATAAGAGGTAAATCTGTAGCATACACAGGCATTTCTGCTGTGCCAAATTTCTCTAGTTTAGCGGCAGTGATATGCTTAGAAGCTGCCCACCTAGCTTCCATGCGCTTTAATGCAGCTCCTGTAATGTTTTTACCTGTTTCTGCAAAATTCTCTATGGAACCTTTAAACTTTGTTAGTTCTTTAGCTATAATTTTAGTTACATCTTTTTTATTTAGAGTGTCAGCGAGGCGCAAGTTTCTTGGGGCATCTGTCAGAGTTTCTCCGATGAGCCCAGAGTGCAGTTTTATATATCTAGTGGGGTCACTGCCAAGGTACAATTCTGTTTCTTCTTTGGAAAGCCGCATAGTGCGCATGGCTTTTTTAACCATTCTTTCATAGGAGCTGCTTTCCCCTAAACGCATGAATTCGCGCATTCGTGTAAATGCAGAAGCTACAGATTCTTGTGGAGCATGTATATACAGATCAGCTACCAAGTTGCCAAATTCTAAATCTTTCTTAGCATTAGGCGAATTTTCCAACGCTCTAATGTTTGTGCGCATTTCATTTTTAAGTTTTTCAATATTTAAATCCCGCTGCCTATTAAGAAAAATCACCTCCTCATTAACAGCATCTGGGGAAATACTGTAACCTGATTCACCTTGAGCTTTTTTAGCTGTAAGCACATCATCATAGGTAACTGGCTTAGCTACTTGAGTAATATCATCACTTGCTCGCAGAATGTCATCAGCTAAATCTGTAGGCAAGAATCCATCATTGTCATCTAAGATGTCTCCAAGTTTTCTGCCAGATTTCAAATCCTCCATACTGCTAAGCAGTGTAGTAGCTTTAGTAGCCATACTCCATTCACGCGCTTGAGCATTACGCATCAAATTTTTGGTGCCAAAGTAACTGGCTCCAAGCCCGCCTACAGCCCCAAAAGGAATGCCAAGACCTACGCCAACTGCGTAGTTAATTGCAAAATCCCCAAGATCCCAATTGTCAAATATAGGAGATTTAAAACTTGTGGCTAGTATAGCAGCTTCAGCAACAGCCGCTTCCAATGCTCCTTGGTGTGCCCCGGAAGCTACTGTTTTAAGTGTGTTGCCATTGAGCAACTTCCATGTGGCATTTCTAGAAGCCAATTGTGCCCCATGTATTTTTACTTGTAATTCTGTGTTTGGTACTAGCAGCCGGGTGGCTAAAGAGGTATTGGTCCCAATTTCTCCAGAAGCAGCCCCTCTCATTGCCATTTGACCCGCACGCAAGCCTTTAATTGCTAGGGTAGAAGGCACAATTGCCCCAGCTGCAAAGCCCCAGAAGTCAACACTTGTTTTATGTTGTGCGTAATAATCAGCCAGATTGGAGTCTAGACTAGCCATCACCTCCATTGTATCAATAGGCTGGAATTCTTTATCAGCAGGCAGCGTCAGATTTAGCAAGCCAGTGATACTATTTGCTATCCCAACCCCGCCAGATATTACAGCTGCCGGAATGCCTTTGGCAGGTTCGTATAAAATATCAGGACCAAATTTATCTTCCCCAGACTCTTGTATAAATTCTGCGGTGGAAGAATCATCATAAGGTGTGGAGGTAGAAAAGTCGAATACGCTAGTACCTGACGCTGCTATGTTATGGGCATCAGCTGATTTTACAAAATCTGGCGCGCTTTCAAATTTCATTTGTTGAGTTCCTCACTCAGCTTTTCTGCCACTTCTTTTTTATTTTTTGTGGCTTTAAGTATCTGGAAATAAGTGCTCCAATCTGAGGGACTTGTTGTATCAAGGTTAATTGTATCTTTTACTCGCCCCCGCTGATGGAAAGTAGCAGCTTCTTTAGTTGGGTTGTACACACCAAATGAGCCTACAGGAGCAGTAAGAGCTTTCCAGATACTAAAAGTCTCTCCAGTCTCAATTACTATTTTGCTAAAATCCCCCGCTGGTAACTTGGCTCCAATCATACGAGCCCCAGAAGCAGAAGCGTAGTTAGCGTAAGCAATCTTACTCAACTTAGCCATGTCACTAGAAGCTTGCTCACTAGAAACTTCTCCGGAAGCAACTGCCTCTGCTACAATTGGAGCCAGTCTTGGAATAGTAATTGGGGTATCAGCAGAAGCTGCAAGAGGTGCAATTACTTTTTGATATGTAGGAGAAGTGGCAATACTTCTAAAATCTGGTAATTTCTCTAGCTCAGAAAAAGTCAAAGATTTATGGGGAATTCCTTTGTACTTTTTCTCAAGCCGCTCATTGAATATCTTATTGTATGCCTCCGCTACCAGCTCTGGGTTATCAATTGTATCCGCGTTAAGCCCATAAGTATTTGCTGTAGCAGTTACACCAGCAAGTCCCGAAATAGCAGAAGCTTGACTAATAACCCTATTAAGCTCTTCGTCAGCTTCTGCAAAAGTATCAACAATAGCAGGGTCCATGGATTGAGGAAAGTTGCCTCCTGTTGATTGAATAATTTCTCTGGTAATCATAGGAGATTCGCCAATAGTGGCAGAATTGCTCAACATAGATTTAGTACCCACCAACTCAAGCAAAGCAAGTCGCTGTCCAATTGGGGTGGCTTTACCATAATTATCCAGAATTAATTCTTTAGGAAGTTCGCCAAACCCAAGAATCCTAGCTCCTACATTAGCAGTTGCAGCCAAATAGTCTCCTGCTTTATCCTGTGCTTCAGCCCTAGCAAAATTTCTGCGCATAATATCTAGCTGCATTCCTTGCATACGCATTGACTCAGAATGGCGTTGCTGGTCTTGCAACATATTATATATACCAACCCTGCGATTAAATTCATCAGTGCCTAGTTGGGTAAGTATTCTATAGCCTTCAATATCATATCCAGCAGCATCTATTTCAGCTTTCAGAGCGTTGGACTCTGCATTAAGTGCTGCTGCTTTTGCCCCCAACGCTATGTCATTAGCATCCGCCGTTTCTGCTAGAGCCAATTGGGTTTTAAAGTCAGAATCGCTAAGTGCATACAAACGAGACATCATTGTAGATGCATTATTCATACGAGCTAATGATTGCTCAGCAACTGCTTCAACTTCTTGGCGATTCATTAATGAATTAAACCACCCAAGTGGGTTGCTGAGTAGATTATCATTAGCGTCAATTTGCTCCAACTGCTTAGATGCTGAAATATACTTAAGCATATCTTCCCGCATCTGGGAGCCAACTTGTGTGATAATTTCATTGGAAGCTGTAGCATCTAAACCCATAGCAGCGGCATTATTCTTAGCCAGCTTCTTAGCTTCCAACTGGGCTAGAGACCTTTTCTGTTCTAGATCATTTACAATCTTGCCCGCTTCTCTTGTGTTGTCTGCTACCTGCCTAGCAGCAGATGACCGCTCTTGGGTTGCCGCTGCTGCCTGTTCTGCCAAACCGCGGCTATTTTGGCTTAATTTATTTGCAGTTTCAATGATCTCTGACAAAGTTACAGTAGCCATTAGAATAGGTCTCCAAAGAAGTCTCCAATGCTATCTATAATGTCTTTGCCGATGTCGCCAATTTTGCCAAAGACATCTTCGCCAAAAGACCCAATGCCTGTACCAAGCAGAGCAGAACCAAGGCCAGGAAAGCCTCCAGTAAGAAACCCAAGTGCGCTAGTAAGCAGCAAGTTTTCAGGCTCTAAAGCATCTTCACCTTGCAAAATACCTGAAAGCAAGCCACCTCCAAGTTGGGCAGCATTTCCGCCTAAGAAAGATTGAATAGACCCAGCGGCACCTGAAGCTCCGGCAGCCCCTCCAGTAGTTAAATTTGCTACAGGGGGCACAGTTCCAGTAGTTACAGCAGAAGTTGCCGCTGCTCCTTTGCCAGCTCCTTTGCCTAAAAGCGGCCCCAAAGTATTAGAGACTCCATTTTTAAGCACGCTGTTAAGTAACATAGATCCGCCAATTGTGCTAACAAGCGGCATCAAACCTGCACCTTTAACATCCGTTGTAGTTGTGGTAGGAGCTCCGGCAAGTTGTGCTCTGGTAGCTGCTCTTGAAAGCAGGTCATTTACAAGAAGTTCTTGTGTAGTAGAGTTGTACAGGCCGGACCTTCGTGTTGAAGATCCAATACGTCCTAGCCCACTTTCTCCAGAAAGAATATCATTTACAAGTCGAGTAACACCTTCTGGGGTTATCTTAGTTTGCTGAGTCTGTTCCGTTTCTGACCCCGTAACAGCTTGGATAGCTGCCGCCAAATTAGTAATATCGTTGATACCTGCCATAATTCAATTCTCATTAAAGAGTTTATGTTTGACCAAATTTTGAGCTAGTAACAATTGGTCTGTTCCAACTGCATGGCCTATGGGGTGGAACTTATAACCATTAATTCCATCGGAGCTTCCCGGCAAACCATCTGCCATATTCTTTAGAAAGAACTGCCCTGATTTTTCTTTAGCATATAATACGTCGCCTACAGACACCCCTGTAACTTCTACTATAGCAGGAGGCCAGCCCATAAGAGCCTGTGAATTTTCTTCATCAATTTCTAGCACCCAACCATAGGCAACTGTCATAGGTCTGCCATCATGGGGACTAAGCAAAAAAGCATAAGCTCCTTTATGGAAACCATCCCCTTTAAGTGTTGCAGGCTTATTAACTTCCAGCTCCTGTCCTGGGGCAATGGTACCCCAAAAAGATGACATTCTAAAAGAGAAACTTAAGTTGTTGAAGCTGGCATCTTTAGGGGGCGTTATAAGATCCACTACTTGATCAAAAGCTGCATTTAAAGTATGCACAGCATTATGCAGATTTTGAACAGCTGGAAATACTTGGGGATCTGATACGGGAGCCCTGACAGGCAATCCAATGTTAATTCTAGATTCGTAATTAGACATTTTAATATTTACCGTGCAAATTAAAATGTATAACAAGGGATATAATATCGAAACCGCCAATAAAAAGAAGCGATAGGTTTTTACCAGCAGAAGTAAAATACCAAGATTTTCTTCTAGCTGTAGTAATATCCGGGGATTCTGGGTAGCCACTTATAGGCCCAAGCAAATCTTCGCCTGTATAACTAGTGTAAAGCATGGCGTCTAAAGACCCAAACCTGCTGCCATTCTCCATTTCTACTTGTTGCATTTGTAACCAGCGGGTTCTGGCGTACTGGAATTTCCCGAATAAAATAACACCGGAATTGTTAGTTGTTTCTATATTAAAATCTAAAACTTTTACTGTACCGTCTGTTTGCAGAAACGCTATTTTAGATTTTGAATCTTGCAGTACTCCACCTTGAATCTCTTTATAAGGAAATGCAGACACATGAGGGCACTTAAGTTTACCCATGCGCTGATACTTACTATCTATAACAATGGCATGGGTGAAATTAGTTAAGCTGCCAGAGGAATAAGAAATTATTACATACCTGTTAGCTATAACTTCCACTGCGCGCCCCATGTCTTGTTCTAGAGTCTGCGCTGTAAAGGTTAAAGTAGCTTCGTCAAAATCCTCAAAAATTTTATTAGATACAAAATCTGCTACTTGCGTCAGTACATTATCTACACTAATTTGATTAATAGCTTGAATTCCAGAGGTTGTGTATGCATAAGTTTTACCTTCTACATCTTCCCTGGATACTTGTACTTGGGAAGCTACCCCACCAGAAGAGGACAACTCTCTAAACTCAAAAGGGAACTTAGAGTTAGCTGTATACAGAGCTATAACTGCATTAATATCAGAGAAAACTATAAAACCGAGATCGCAGGGTCTACAGTATATAATTTCCCCCCTGATTTCTTGGATAGCTCCGCCCCCAGCATCTGTAACATCTGAAGGTACAAAATCTTCAACATCAATTACACTGGACCAAGATACTCCACTATTAGACCAAGCTAGCATGTAGCCGCTGGATGAGAATATGCCCCGTATATTTCCAATACTTAAACCTGCCAAAGTGCGCAAGTAAAGAGTCCCAAGGGTAGTATCTAATACATAAGCTCCAGGGGCACCTTGAAAATAAATATAAGTTACACCATTTAAGTTTGCAGTAGTTAGTTGGGGCTTTCCTCCTACTGTAAGTGGAGTGCCAAGTCCATCAATTAGAGGGGTATCCCAGGCACCTAGCTCTGTTCTATAATACAAACTAGTTGTTCCTAACCCACTGTCGTAAACAGCCGCAATATAGGTACGCCTAGTTGTACTGCTGGGATAGTTATCCTGTAAAGTAGCCCCCTGACAAACTTCTATATCGTAAAAACCAGTTGTAGCTGAAGCCTCCCATTGATCCGTGTAGCCTACAGATTGCCACCCATAAGTAGAAGGTAGTACATTGTGGGCATAATAGACACCAGGATAACCTAAAGCAGAGGGGGAATCTCTAGCTTCTGATGAAGCTCCTTTAATAAATGTCAAATCTCCTCTGCCATCAATAACTGTCGGCCCTTGCTGGTTGCTAAGCAAAGGAAAATACATTTCTCTAGTTGTAAGTCTTACAGGTATTTGTGCCATATTAGCTATCCAACCCTGGAATCTCAATTGAAGGGTCTTGCTCTGGTGGCGTTACATCCGTACCTGGGTCAGCTGCATTGGCAAGATAGTAGTCCAAAGCCGTACCAGAGTCCCAAGGTTTCCTAAATTCCCATTGAAACCGGAGTCCTGTATTTCTTCCAGTTTTGTGTAAATAATAACCTTCTGGAATATCCTCTTGTATTAAATACTCCACTTCATATCTGTCTCGCCCAACTCTAACATACAAATTTCTGTCTCTTAAGTAAGACAAAATTACATCATTAGTGGTTCCAAAATACGGGCGCTTTTCATCCATAGAAGCTCTTGGGTTAGCAGTCCCCGCTACCAAGGTGGTAACAACTTGCTGCTCTATGGAGGTGTCATACCACTGGAATTTGCATTGGTTTAATTCTACAAAGGCTATTACAGGGCGCATATTTTGGTCGAAAGCTAATGAAACCTCTGTAAGGTACCCATACTCTGAAGTGTACCAAACGGTTTCAGCTACTCCAGGAGCCCCAATTAGTATGTACTTTCCACCTTGTGATATTCTAGCTGTCCATATTTTTACATTATATCCTTGTGAAGGATCTTGAATAGCTACACCCCCATATTCGTAATCTTCATCCAACTTGGACTCTATCGGGACTTCAAAGCTAGAAGCCACCGTAGGATTAGATGGGATTTTAGAGTTAGGAAGCGACATATCTGCCCCAGCCTACACCCAAACTGAATGTATACTGATAGGTGTTGTCTTTTGGAATATCAGGAAAAAATTGGCATTGGTATCTTTGAAAGCTCCAAGCACCTCCAGAATTTCTCATTTGGCGCCACATAATACTTCTAATATACCCAGAGCTATTGCCAGAACCGTAAGGGAGTCTGACGGCTCCTGTAGTCCTTAACGAGCCTCCTACATAAGAGTGGGCAGTAAAATCAGAATTGGAGCTATCATATACTTCAGGCGAATAGGGGGCACCATCTGTTATGGTCCTGATATCGCCTGCATAAAAATAAGCTTTTAAATACTGGCCGCTTTGGCCATTAAATAATACGGATTTCCCATTGTCCTGCAGGGCTTCAGCCCAATTAAAAGAGCTGCTAACACTTGCAGCCCTTAAAGTGTAATTATATGTATCCGCTAGAATAGAAACTTCCCCATTCACATCTGCTAAAGGAGGATACAAACGCAATCTATATGTAACTACTAGATACTCATCTGCCAAAGTAGTAATAGATGTGGGGTTACCTGCACCATCTACAATAAGTGCCCTGCTATACAATACTTGGGTACCGTCTGTATGGGCTTTATTTGATACGCCTACTTCTGTCCAAGTCCCCGCTTGCACTGGAAATGTATAATCTACAGAAACTTGGGAATAATAAGAAGGAGCCCCAGCATTACTATCACTACCATTGCTTCTTGCGTTAGTGCTCATAACAGGAGAAGCTAAAGCAGAGTCTGTTTCTGATGGAGTTGTAGTTCCAGTTCCAACGTGGCAATAGGATTTCCAGCCTGTAACAGTCATCTGCTCTAAGCCAACGTCGGTTATA